>JAATFY010000162.1 GCA_015654915.1 Rhodospirillales bacterium | reverse complement strand
GAAGAAATGCAGATCAAGGGTGAGCAGAAAGAGCTTTCGGGCGAACAGGCCGATTTGAAAAAACTGCTGAAGAGCGAGGATGCGCGCTGGCAAAAAATCGATGGCGAACTGGCGGATTTAAAGAAACGTTTCGGCAAGAACACCAAGCTCGGCGCGCGGCGCACCGAAATCGGCGATGCGCCGGTGGAAATGGATGTGCCGGTCGAAGCCGTCATTGAGCGCGAAAACATCACCGTGATTTGCTCGGCGAAGGGCTGGATTCGCGCCATGCGCGGCCATATCGCCGAAGATGCCGCGGCCCGCGCGGCGGTAAAGTATAAGGAAGGCGACGAGGAACGTTTTATCCTCAACGCCGAAACCACCGATAAAATCCTGCTGTTCGCCGGCAACGGGCGGTTTTATACGCTTGGCGGCGATAAAATGCCGGGCGCGCGCGGCTTTGGCGAACCGGTGCGGCTGATGTTCGACCTGCCGAACGAAGCCGAGATCGTCGGCCTCGCCAAATATGTGCCGGAACAGAAATTCGTCGTGGCGTCCAGCGACGGCCGCGGCTTCATCGTCAAGGCCGACGATGTTCTGGCGCAGACCAAGAACGGCAAGCAGATTTTGAATGTCGACGGCAAGGCGCGTGCGGCGGCCTTTGCGCCGGTGGCGGGCGATCATATCGCCGTGATCGGCACCAACCGCAAATTGCTGATTTTCCCGCTGGAAGAATTGCCGGAAATGGCGCGCGGCCGCGGCGTGATCCTGCAGAAATACAGCGGCGGCGAATTGTCGGACGTCAAAACCTTCATCAAGAAAGAAGGATTAAGCTGGAAATCGGGGGATCGCGACCGCACCGAGACCGACCTGCGCGGCTGGATCGGCGCGCGTGCGCAGGCGGGCAAACTGCCGCCGACCGGCTTTACGCGGAGTAACAGGTTTAGTTAGGTGTGCCCTAGACTACGATGGTTTTTGATGTTCGTCGCGACAATTAGCTGGAGGATGTTTCCCCGCTGTATATTTTTTGGCGGATTTTCAGAGCCTAGAATTGACATCGCCTCGGCCTGAAAAGAGTCATCCACTACTCTGCGCAGTTCCGGATAACGGTTTGTCACGCTGGTCACATATTCCCTGCATGTTCTTAGAGTTTCAGCAATCCCTCTTACCAGTTGACTGCCTTCACTTTGGCTTGTCTGCACGGAAAAAGGCACCTCCATTTGAAGACAAGTGGCTATGCCGCCCAGAGTTTCAATAAATTCTCTCGTTTCTTCATCCTGAAAGACGGGAGCATTCCTACCCTCGAGCGCATTCGGAGTCGACCCGATAATGCGGCCAACATCTCGCATAATTTTCTGCACGCAATTGGCAATTAAGTCCGCGTTTTTTTCTTGCAGGGAATAATCACTGAATGCTTTAAGCGCCATCTCTGTTGTATCAATCATATATGTCTCCCCGAGTTTTATAATTCCCCGCATCCGTGATTTTATATCATTAAAAGGAAGCAACTAAAAAACGATAACTATATTAAATATCAATTACTTAGCTCCTGTGCCTGTTCTTTTTCGGCGATGATTTTAGCAATTGCTAAAACTGCCAAACTGCCGCCGACCGGCTTTACGCGGAGCAACAGGTTTAGTTAAGGGCGTTGACGTATGCCGGAACGCTGCCCTGCACGGGATTGTCCAGGATACTCAGGTTTTCAGGGCGTTTTGGATGGGTGTGCGCCGTCAGCCGGATGAGAAGATCTGCCGCCTCGTCGCGCAATTGGTCGTTGCGCAAAAGGGGAAGGGAGGTGGTTTTTATAATGCCGCGCAGGGTATCGATATTATTATCCTTAAGGGCGGCGGCCGTGGCGCGCGTAATACATTCATGCAGGGTTAATTCCGACATATAACGATCTATAAGCCGGTGATGCCGTATATCAAGCGCTTCGAATTTTCCAGCGATTACCACAATTTCGGCTCGTTCGGCGGCGGTATTAGCGTCGCAATACCGCGTATGAAGCCACCCGATGAATTTATCCGTGACGGCAATGACCGCGTTCGTTTCCGCTTCGGTTGCCAGGGTTGCTCTATCCGCAACTTCCACATCGGTTCTCGGCTCAAGGCTTTGCCAGCCGGGATTCGCCGCCGCTATTTCCTGCATGAGTATACGAAAGTCTTCTTCCATAATAATTTTCCTTAAAATCTTTCGAGTAAAAATTCCGGAATAAATGCCGGACGTGTTATTAATTTCTAACGCATTCTACCGGCCAGTCCCGCAAGTAAATAACGGAATCGTTCCACACTAACTTATTGATATTTAACGATTTAATCCCTGCGCCTGCTCTTTTTCGGCGATGATTTTGTCGATGGCGGCGCGTTCGGCCGCCGAGATGCGGACGCTGGACGATTTCAGCTGCCCGCAGGCGGCCATGATGTCGCGGCCGCGCGGCGTGCGCACGGGGATGGCATAGCCGGCATCGTTGATGATCGCGCCGAATTTTTCGATGGTAGCCCGGTCCGAACATTCGAACGGCGCACCCGGCCATGCGTTGAAGGGGATCAGGTTGATCTTGGCCGGAATGCCGCGCAGCAAACGGACCAGTTGTTTGGCGTCCACAGGGCTGTCGTTGACGCCTTTCAGCATCACATATTCGAACGTAATCCGCCGCGTGTTGGAAGCGCCCGGATAATCGCGGCAGGCCTGCAGCAAATCCTTGATCGGATACATGCGGTTGATCGGCACGATTTTGTCGCGCAGTTCGTCCGTCACGGCATGCAGGCTGACGGCCAGATTGACGTCGAGTTCATCGCCGCAACGCTTGATCATCGGCACAACGCCGGAGGTGGAAAGCGTAATCCGGCGCTTGCTGATGGCGATGCCTTCGCCGTGCATGACGATGCGTAGCGCCTTGGCCACGTTTTCGTAATTGAATAAGGGTTCGCCCATGCCCATCATGACGATGTTCGAAAGCAGGCGTGTTTCCTTGGTCGAGGGCCACTCATTCAAAGCATCCCGCGCCAGCATCACCTGCATCAGGATTTCGGAAGCCTCGAGGTTGCGCACAAGGCGTTGGGTGCCGGTATGGCAGAAACGGCAGGTGAGGGTGCAGCCGACCTGGCTGGACACGCACAAAGCGCCGCGGTCGGTTTCGGGAATATGGACGCACTCCACTTCCTGCCCGTCCGTCATTTTCAGCAGCCATTTGCGCGTGCCGTCGTCCGATTTCTGGTCCTGCGTTACCGTGGGACGCGCAATGACGAAATGATCCGCCAATTTGTCGCGCGCGGGTTTGGCGAGATTGTTCATCTTGGAAAAATCCGTCAGGCCATGGAAATAAATCCATGACCAGACCTGCTTGGCGCGGAATTTTTCAAGGCCGTGCGCGCCCAAAGCCGCCGTCAGCTCGTCAAGGCTGAGGCCGATCACATTGCGCTTGCCGTCCACATCGGTGGATGGCGGCGCGAAGTTTTTAGCGTGGTTGGTAATGCCCATAATGGGACAGATAGCAGAAAACAGGGCTTAAATGTAAAGAATAACGTCATTCCGGAAAATTTTCTGGAGCACAGCGAAAGAAAATTTATCCGGAATCCAGTGACAGGTTCAGACGGAAAATTCTTGCGGATAGGGTAACTGGGTCCCGGATAAATTTGCCTCCGCAAAAGCTGCGGCAAATTTTCCGGGATGACGTTAGTGTTTAATTGCGGGCTTCTTTTTACGCGTCGATGTCATTTTTACAGGTGTTTCGACCGCTATTCCACAGGCTTTGCCGATGGCCTGATAGGCCGCCGTAGCGCCCCTGAGGTCGAGCGTGTCGGTAATGGTTCCCATCCCGGTCTGCGCCGGTGTGCCGGTGGTTTTCATATTGGGACTGTTGCGGATGGCAGCGGCCAGTGCGTGGTCGGTCTTGGGATCGCGCGACCAAGCCGTATCCTTTTGTGTGAAAAGGTCAAAGGTATTTTTGCCGATATGGACGGCGACATCCGTCGCCGGTTTGAAATTGTAGCCCGACGTATAATTGACCACATCCTTGCTGTTTTCGGCAGGGCGGTGGGTGATCATCAGATAGGCGGTGCCGCGCTTGAATTTCTTGCTTTTCGGGAAATGTGCCGCCTTCACCATGTAGCAAACCGGCTGGTCGCCGTCTTTATAGCTGTAGGCCTGCCATACACCGAAAGTGCCCAGCGATTTTTGCGCGCCCGATTGCGCCAGCGCGGGCACGGCCAACGCTGCCGCGAGAATAACAATGATGACAAGATAACGGAAAAACATGGCTTTGGTTCTAAGGTTGGGCCGGTTGTGCGGGCGTATTGTCGGCAGTCGCGGGCGTGCCGTTGATAAGCGGTTGCAGGATCGGCGCCAGCGCCTTCAGCATTTGCGCCGAAAGGGCGCTGGTGAATTT
>JAATFY010000248.1 GCA_015654915.1 Rhodospirillales bacterium | reverse complement strand
TTTAAACCGGTGCCGGTCGAGACGACGGTGCTCTGCGAGCCGATCGTCTCGCTGCCGCCCCAGATGACACGCTCCGACGTGCCCCCCTCGTTCTGCGGCGTAAGCACGAGCGTGCCCACGCCCGGGTCGTCCGCACCGCGCGCGGCGACGTAGGCGGGAAGCGTACTCCGAGGACCGTTGGTGAGGAGGGCAGTGTCGCGTGCGACGGCGGTCAGTGCCGGCACGGCGAGAACGATGATTTTGCATGCGGCGATCTTCCGCATATCGCCCGCCGCCACACCCAGTTTTTTGGCGACGGCGCCTGCGCGTTTGCCGGTATCGCAGAGTACAAGGTCGAAATGCGGCGCAAGATGTTTGGCCATGAAAGCGCCGAACGCGCCGACGCCGATAATACCAAGCGAAGTTTTTTTCATGCCGAAGCCACCTCCAGAACAACATCTTCGCCTATTTTAAGCGGATAGCGCTCGGTAAAGGAACCCAGATTCATGGCGACCTCCATGCGGCCGAAATCGTCTTTCATGATGAGGCATTCCTGCTTCGGCACGTCCGAAAAGGTACGGCCCACCGGCAGTTTGATGGGCGGCAAGCGGCCGGATATCAGCGTCACAATGTCGCCAAGCCGGATGTGAAATGTGTCCCACAAATCCTGCCGGATATTGAGATGCATCGAGCCGAACTTGTTGATCTGGATGATACGGCATTTGATCTTGTGTCCTTCGGCCACCGCTTCGTCATAGGCGGGTGCGACCAGTTTCTCCGGCGGCAGCGGCGGCCCGAATTCCGTAATGGAAACGCCGGTGGCCAGATGCGCGGCGGCAGGCGCGAAAATATCGCGGCCATGGAAGATCGCCGAGACCGGCAGCAGCATGTATTTTTCGTTTGTTATTTCATGCACGCGTTTGATGCCGCCGAGCACGCGGCTGGCCGGAACCAGAACGCCGTTATCGGGGCCGACCAGAAAATCGCCGCGGTTTACTTCGATGATGATCGCCTTGCGGGATGATCCCACGCCGGGATCGCAGACACAGACATGCGATCCGATCGGCAAGTGCGTAATGGTTTCGAGCGTACGCGCTGCTGCGGTGATATCGAAGGCGGGAAGCCCATGCATCAGATGCACGACGTTGGCATCAGGCGCTATCGCGCGGGCGACGCCTTCCATGACGCCGATGCCTTGCGACTGGACTCCGAAATCGCTGGTCAGGCTTATGAAAGCGCGTGGCAAGATACAGACCTCGGGAGACAGCTTATGATAATTGATAGATTATGGGGATGCGTCAGAAATTACAATGAGATTAGAGACTTGCATGAATGTAGCCAGTGACTATCCGCGCGCATGATCGCCCCGCAGAAGTTGTCGCTGAAACGACTACTGTATATTCATGAGAGTCATCAGCGGGCGCTGAATAAACAATACGATCTGGACGACTACTCTTATTGGAAATTTTAACTCTTTCAGGAAAATTAATAACTATTTGAAATATTTGTAGAGGCAAATTGTGACCTTTTCTGTGAAATTTAGCCGGATACTCGATCGAGAATTTATAAAGTTCGTACTTCATCATATTCCCTTACAGTCACTGGGTATCGCATTGAATAGTGCCTCCAAAATTATAACAACTGGTGTGAACGGGCGGAGCGGGGGACGAAGAAGGCAACGGAACATTTGGATTCATTCTGTGCGCCGCCACATCTTCGGGTGAAACATATTGTCCTCCCCCCGTGGCGTTCATGAGGATTGAACGGCTAACATCGTCCGAAGTTGGTATGCTTTCCCGTTGCTTCTCTTGTGCCCGTGAGCGCGCTTGCGCTATTTGCATCATGCATGAAGAAAATGCATCGGTGTCTTTTTTAAATCCAAATTCTCTACATTGCTCTCTATCAGCCTCTAGGATTGCCTTCTTTTGCGTTTCCACCATTCTTGCATTTTCTGATTGCTGCTCCGCTGTAAGGGGACGGTTGGCGCAGTTTGTAAGGCTAAGCGTCCACAGTATCGATAAAATGATACCAATACGTTGCCAGTGGTTTAACTGCATGTGATTTCCTCGACGTCACAAAGGCAATATTCAAACCTTTTTAAACAGCTTTCGCGCCTTAACGGCGTCCGCTCTTGAGCGGCACGGCATAGCCGCCGAGAGGTGCCAGATGCTGCAATCGGCTGCCGAGCATGGCGCGAAGGCGCGCAAGACGCGTATCATTGCGCCCGACATAGCCTTCGGTTTCGACCAGATAGGCAACCGGCGTCGAGCCGCCGCGGCCCATGCTTTGGGCCAGCATTTGCCGCACTTTATAACCGGCTTTGCCCAGCAAACGGCGCATTTCCGCTTCCGGCACATGCACGCATTGCATGGCGAGGTAGCTGTGATCGTCGCCGGTCAGTTCCGGATAAAGCTTGCCGACGATCAATCCCATCGGCAGCGTGTTGCGCGCGTTGCCGCGCCCGGGCTTGACGCTTTCGAACGGCAGGCAGGCAAAAACCGTCAGTACGTTTTTCTTGTCGGCGGCGAGCAGCGGCCACCATGCGTCCTTGTCGTTCGCCTGTGGCGGCGGCACGACGGCGACGCTGACTTTATTTGCCTGCACCGCCTTGATCGCGGCAACCGCGGTCGGCGTTTCAACCAACGGCGTGAAAGCACCGTAATGATCGCGCGCGTGATCCCACAGGTCGGGACCTTTTTCAGGGACATAGACGGCGACCTTGAGCACGCCTTCCATCAGCGTGAAACCGGAAATCAACTCGCGCCATACGCGGACGATCAGGCCTTCGGGCAATTTGCCCTGCGGACGTCCGATCAGCGCGCGCAACATCTGCGCTTCGCGCCCGGGACGGATGTACAAATTCTGTTTGCCTTTGAGTTTCCGCACCTGATCGATGATCTCGACGCGGTCGAGAAGAAGATCATGCAGCGCGCCGTCGATACGGTCGATCTGGGCGCGTAAATCGGCGAGAGCCTGCTTGTCAGGATTAACGGCGACGGTCTTGAGAGCCATGGATGACAACTTTCACATTCCTTACACAGAGGGGTCCTGGAGGGTCTTGTCTTCGGGATAGTTTAAGGATAGGCCAAAAACGCGGAAAAGTCCAAGTTTTCCGGCAGTTTCGGCTTTCCATCGTCTAACCCGAGGGCAGCGGCTCGGAGGGAACCGGCATTTGCAGCGGCAGAACCAGCCGGTGCGACGCCGGCTTCGGCTTGGTTAAGAAAGGCGCGTAAAGCTGCTTTCCGGCCTCCAGTACCAGCACGCCGCCGAAGCCCGGGAAAAGCTTTTCACCGTATTTCTCCAGAATATCGGCCAGCGACAGCACGAGTCTTGATTGGGAAGGCGGCAGGTAAAGCGAACGCCACATGCGGTCGACCAGAAAGCCCTGATCCCGCAGCGTATCCTTGATCTGGAACGAGGAATAAGGCTGGCCGGAGCCGAACGGCGTGCGGTCGCTGTGCGCCCATAACCCGCGCCGGTTCGGCACGATGGTGAGGATTCGCCCGCCGCTTTTCAGCACGCGCCAGATTTCGCGCAGGATGCCGTGCGGCGAGGCCGCCCCTTCCAGCGCATGCATCAGGATAACGCGGTCGATGGAATTATCCGGCAAAGGCAGATTATCGACATCGGCAAGTGTGGAAAGGTTCGGCCCCTCGCGCGGCCAGAAAGCGACGCCCTGCGCCGCCGGCATCATCGCCGTCACGGCGCCAGCCTCTTCGAGCAACGGCCGCAGCAAAGGCGTGCCGTATCCCAGCGCCAGAACCCGTTCGCCCCGCAGATGCGGCCAGACCTGCGCGAGTCGCGCGCGCAGCAAACGCCGCACCGTCTGGCCGAGCGGGCTGAGGTAAAACTCGCGTAAATCCACGACATCCGTGTACATTAACTTCCTATTAGCATGATTTCGTGAAACTTTCGCCCATGTCCTTTACCGTCGATATCCTGCCCGCTTTCGCGGACAATTATATCTACCTCGTCAGCGACCGTGATATCGGCCTCGCCATGGTCGTCGATGCGGGCGATGCAAATGTCGTGCTCAAGGCGCTGAAAGAAAAAGACCTGCATCTTTCGCTGATCCTCAATACGCATCATCACAAGGACCATGTCGGCGGCAACGATAAGCTGCAACGCGAAACCGGCGCGCCGATCATCGGTCCCGAAAAGGAACGCGCACGCATCAACAATATGTCGCGCTCGGTCTCGAACGGCGATTCCGTGACTTTCTCTACATTGCATGGACAGGTCATCGAGGTGCACGGCCACACCTCCGGCCATATCGCTTTTTATTTTCCGCAGATCAAGGCGCTGTTCTGCGGCGATACGCTCTTCTCGCTCGGCTGCGGCCGATTGTTCGAAGGCACCGCGGCGGAGATGTGGGCATCACTCACAGCGCTGCGCAAACTGCCGGACGATACGCTTGTGTATTGCGGCCACGAATATACCGAAGCCAACGCGAAATTCGCTCTTGCCATCGACAAGAACAATGCGGCGCTGAAAGCCCGCGCGGCGGAAGCGGCGGCCCTGCGCAAGGCAGGAAAGCCGACTTTGCCGACTTTGCTCGGCGTCGAAAAACAGGCCAATCCGTTTTTGCGCGTCGATCAGCCGGAATTTCTACAGGCCCTCGCCAAAAGCGGGCTTGCGCTGCAAGGCACCGACCCCGCCGCTATCTTCGGCAGCATCCGCTCGGCCAAAGACAGATACGGCGAGACCTAAAGTCTCACAACGCCCTTTGCAGGATCGACAACCGCACCACGCGCGCCACTTCGGGCCATGCGCATAATTGTTCGACCTCTTCGATGGTCGCCCAGCGCACCTCGAGCGCATCGTCTTTGGCGACGGCTTTGCCTTCGCGCGATTCCGCAGCGACTTCGATAATCGTGTAGTGAAATTCGACCTTGCCGTTTTCGTCCTGTGTCAGGGCATCAAGCGCCGTGACGATACCAAGCGGCGCTATATCCAGATCCGTTTCCTCGCGCGCTTCGCGTACCGCCGTCTGCATGATGGTCTCGCCCAGTTTCTGCATGCCGCCCGGCAACCCCCATTCGCCCTGCCGCGGCGCATGGCCGCGCTTGACCAGAAGCACTTTATCATCGCGCCAGATGACGATGCCGACGCCGACGACAGGCCGCGAAGGATAATGGCGTTCGTCGTTGGCGGGAAATGTGTCGGCGGAAGGTTTTTTTGCTTTGGCCGGCATCAGGTGAGGTACTGGCCGCCATTGACGGTGAAGGTGGCGCCGGTCGTAAAGCCGGCTTCGTCCGCCGCCAGAAACACCGCCATGCGGGCGATGTCTTCCGGTTTGCCGAGGCGTTTGACCGGGATTTTGGCGACGATCTTGGCCAGAATCTCGGGCGCCACGGCGCGCACCATGTCGGTGTCGGTGTAGCCCGGCGTTATCGCGTTCACCGTCACGCCTTTCGACGCCGATTCCAAAGCCAGTGCCCGGGTAAAGCCGAGGATTCCCGCTTTGGCCGCGGAATAGTTGGTCTGTCCCGCCTGCCCCGCCTGCCCGTTGATCGAACTGATACTGATGATGCGGCCGAAGCCGCGCTCGCGCATGCCTTCGATGACCTGCCGCGTCATGTTGAAAACCGAATTGAGGTTGGTATGGAGCACTTCGTTCCATTGCTCGAGCGTCATTTTATGCAAAACGGCGTCGCGGATGATGCCGGCGTTGTTGACCAGAACGTCAATCGGGCCGAGTTTCTGTTCAATCTCGGCGACGCCTTTTACGCAAGCGTCGAAATCGCCGACATCGAATTTGAAAGCCGGAACGCCGGTTTTTGCGGTGAAAGCCTGCGCCGCCTTGTCGTTGCCGTGATAGGTGGCGGCAACTTTATATCCGGCCTTGTTCAGGGCCGTGCTGATGGCGGCGCCGATGCCGCGCGTTCCGCCGGTGACGATTGCAATGCGAGCCATTTTTTATCTCTCCACACACATTGCTATGCCCATGCCGCCGCCGATGCACAGGGTGGCGAGGCCTTTTTTCGCGCCGCGCTTCTGCATCTCGAACAGCAGGGTCGTTAAAATACGTGCGCCGGAAGCGCCGATGGGATGACCGAGCGCAATCGCGCCGCCGTTCACATTCACGCGCGACACATCCCAGCCCATTTCCTTGTTCACGGCGACGGCCTGCGCGGCAAACGCTTCATTCGCTTCGATCAGATCGAGATCGCTGATTTTCCATCCGGCTTTTTCCAAAGCCTTGCGGCTGGCGGATATCGGGCCCGTACCCATAATGGCGGGATCGACGCCGCAGGTTGCCCATGATGCTATGCGGGCCAAAGGCGCGACGCCGCGTTTTTGCGCTTCATCCGCGCTCATCAGCACAAGCGCCGCCGCGCCGTCATTGATGCCGGAAGCATTGCCCGCCGTCACGGTGCCGTCTTTCTGGAATGCCGGTTTCAATTTGGCGAGGGCTTCGAGTGTCGCGCCGAAACGCGGAAATTCGTCCTGCGCCACCGTGATATCGCCTTTTTTATTCTTGATGACGATAGGGATGATTTCATCCGCGAATTTTCCTACGTTGATCGCCGCTTCCGCCTTGTTCTGCGAAGCAACTGCGAACTCATACTGCATCTGGCGCGTAATCTGGAATTTCTGCGCGACGTTTTCGGCGGTCACGCCCATGTGATAATCGTTGAACGCGTCCCACAATCCGTCCTTGATCATGGTGTCGATCATCTCGGCATTGCCCATCTTGGTGCCGTTGCGCAAATTGATAGCGTGAGGGGCCATGCTCATACTTTCCATGCCGCCCGCCACCACAATGCTGCTGTCGCCGGATTTAATCGATGTGTAGGCGTTGGCAACGGCGCGAAGGCCCGAGCCGCAAATCTGGTTGACGGCATAGGCGGTTTTCTCGACCGGGATACCGGCGGCAACGGCGGCCTGACGCGCGGGGCCTTGGCCTTGCGCCGCCGCAAGAACCTGACCCAACACGACTTCAGAAATATCCGCCGGAGCGACCTTGGCACGTTCCATCGCCGCCTTGATGGCTTCCGCCGCCAACGCATGCGCGGGCAACGAACTAAGCGCGCCATTAAAGGACCCGACCGCGGTGCGGGCGGCGGATGCGATGACGATGTCGTTGCTCATGGAAAACTCCCGGCAGGAAATGGGAACGGGGACGCATGATACATAGGGCGGCGGCGCGAAGGAATCAAGCCAGCCACGGTCATTCCCACACGCCCGGCAAGCGCACGACAAAGCGCGAACCCATAATGGTTCCCGCGGAATCCTTGCGGTTTTCCGCCCAGATTTTGCCTCGATGGGCTTCCACGATCTGCTTCGAAATGCTGAGGCCAAGGCCGGAATGCGTGCCGAATTTCTCGGCTTTCGGGCGTTCGCTGTAGAAACGGTCGAAAATGGCGCCGAGCTTGTTCTCCGGAATGCCGGGGCCGCCATCCTCGACGATAATTTGTACGCAACGCCCTTCCTTGGCGGCCGCCAACACCACTTTCCGGTCCGGCGGCGAGAAAGATATGGCGTTTTCGATGAGGTTCTGCACCACCTGCACCAGCCGCACCTCGACCCCCATCACGACCAGTTTTCCTTTCAGCGGTTCCAGAACCACCGGCGCATGCCGTTCGTCTTCGTGGCCCGGCTGGTGATAGAAATCGACGAGCGTCGCCAGCATATGTCCGACATCGATGGGCGCCGCCAGATCACGGCTGAGTTCGGCATCAAGCCGCGAGGCGCTGGCGATATCGGTGATAAGCCGGTCGAGCCGGTCGACATCGTCGCGTATGACAAGCATCAGTTTGCGCTGCGAAGCGGGATCCTGCACGCGCTCGGCAGTCTCCACCGCGCTGCGGAGCGATGTCAGCGGATTTTTAATCTCATGCGCCACGTCGGCGGCGAAGTTTTCGATAGCGCCGATGCGCTGCGCCAGCGCTGAAGTCAGATCGCGCAAGGCGCCGGACAAATCGCCGATCTCGTCGTTGCGTTTCGTCATATCCGGAATGGCGTCGCGATTCAGCAGACTAGCGGTGCCCGCAAGGCCGACGATTTGCATCTGGCCGTGGCGCAAGCCTTCCGCGGCCAGCGCTAGCAGCCGGATGGGCCTGGCAATCGCCCGCGCCAGATAAAGCGACAGCAAAATCGTGATCATCAGCGTGATGGAGAATATCTTGATGATATCGATGCGCACGCCGGCGATGGCCTTGTCGATATTGGCGTCGGAGCGCGACATCATCACGGCGCCCAGTACACGTTTGTAATGCGGTACCGGCACGGCGGCTGCCAGCGTCAGGCCGCCCTTCGGCGAACGCCACACCTGCGTCGCCATCTCGCCTTTCATGGCGCGGCGCACCGCTTCGTACTGGCTGCCGCGCTGGACCTCTTCCTCGCTATAGAGCGGGTATTCGTGGCGTTCGTGAATGACGTCGATGCCGTCGAAAATGGCGGCGACGAAGCGCGAGGCCCATAAAGGGTGCTCGTCCGCCGCCGAGGCGAGATTCTCAACCGGCAGTTTCGGTTTGTTGCCGAGCAAGGTGCGGCTGTCGGCGAGCAACGCGTCGTCGGCGTCGAAAAGGCGGGTGCGCGTTTCCGTGGTTTCGGCGAGGCGGCGCACCATCAGGCGCGCGAGCAAAGGCGACAGTATGGTACGGTCGTCGGTGCCGACGACGATGGCGCCTTCGGCGACGGCGCTGGCGATGATCCGGGATTGCAACAGCAGCGCGTCAAGCTCGGTGGCGATGATGCGATCCTGATAATGGCCGAGATAAAGCAGGCTGCCGACAAGAATGGCCAGCGCCATCATGTTGACGGCGAGAATGCGCAGCACGATGGGCGACAGGTGCCGCGCGCCGCGGACCTGATCCGAATGCCGCCACAGCCACCAGGTTAAAGGTTTTTCTCCGTCGCCGGGCGAAAACTCAGCCTTCGCGGTAGCGGTAACCGACGCCATAAAGCGTCTCAATATGGGCAAAATTGTCATCGATTTCTTTGAACTTCTTGCGCAGGCGTTTGATATGGCTGTCGATGGTGCGGTCGTCGACATAAACGGATTCGCCATAGGCGGTATCCATCAGCTGGTCGCGGCTTTTCACATGCCCCGGATGCGCGGCCAGCGCCTTCACCAGCAGGAATTCGGTCACGGTCAGGTCGATCGGTTTGCCTTTCCACGTGCAGGCGTGGCGCGCGCTGTCGAGCGTCAGGTCGCCGCGCACAAGGACATTGCCGGGATCGTTGTTGACCGGCTGCTGGCGCGCCTGCTCGCGGCGCAACAGCGAACGGATGCGTTCCATCAGGAGGCGCTGCGAAAAAGGTTTCTTGATGTAATCGTCGGCGCCCATGCGCAGGCCCATGATCTCGTCCATCTCCTCGTCCTTGGATGTCAGGAAAATCACCGGCATGCGCGCGGCGGGGCCCGATTGGCGCAGGCGCTGCAGCAGTTCGATTCCGTTGAGGCGCGGCATCTTGATATCCAGCACCGCCAGATCGGCGGGATTTTGCGTCAGCCCGCGCAGGGCTTCGTCGCCGTCGGGATAAGTGCGCACCTGAAAGCCTTCGGCTTCCAGCGCCATGGTCACCGATGTCAGAATATTACGGTCGTCATCCACAAGAACGATTGTCTGCCCGGCCATCGACTGCCTCCCACCACAAATTTACTGTCCCTCTCATGGGACGGAAAAGTGTTTAAATTCGGGCGTATTATTAACCCAAACGCCGGTAATTGCTACCGCGGCGTTTTCACCGGAATGCGCGGTTAATTGACCGTTATTTAATGAAACACGGGTACCGGCAATATCACAGGTTTCGTTCTTGGGAACGACGGCAGAAGCGCGCGGGTAACGGCCGACACCGGCTGCTTACCCCAATGGGCGAAAAATCCTGTGCCTGAAGCAATCGTCGCGAAGATAGCGCTGATATAGAGGAAGAGGTTCTGTGTCCCGACCGCCAGGGACCATGCCGAGCCGAGACTAAACAGCGTGAGGATCGGCGCGGTTTTGCCGAGAAAATTCGCGACCGGTTTATTCTGGATCAGTTCCGCAGCGGCAAAGCAGGCGGAGATTCCCATGCCGATCCCGCCCATCACCATTTGATTGACGCTGTTCGGATTTCCCGCATGCTGGAACCCATCCATTATATAACAGGCGCCGTTTACCGCCACGATGGCGAAAGCCCACACGCGCGGTTTCGCGCTTTTATCGATCCAGCCCATTGTTCTTCGGGTGACCTCGCGTGCGCCAGCTTGCATGGCCAGAACTATTTTTAATGGTCGACTGGCTTTATGCGAAGGACGGATCGATAAATGTTCGCCGTGCGCCAACAGGACGATGTGGCCGACAACGCTGGCGAGGGTACCCGCCAGCATAAGTTCGCTCGGCGTTTGATGCGCGGTAAAGGCATAGCCGAAATGGCCGAAAATAATGGCGGGGCCGCACAAGGGCATGACGATGAAAGGGTGCTGCTTGACCGTGCGGACATAGCGCAGCGGCGGAAATTTCACGCAGCCCGCGTCGAAAACGGCGACACAATGTTCTGTGAAGTGGCAACCAGCTTTTCTGAAATTGGATTCCATTAAAACCTGCATTCAAATTCAATACGACTTAATGACCTGCACCTAAAAAGAAAGCCGGACGGAAAGCAACCGGTTTTCTGCCGTTGGTTAATTTCCCGCAGTTTTATCCTCTGCGACAATTTTTCGTCCATCCTAATAGCCTGATATTACAGCATAAAATGCCATAAGGAACGTTTGGGAAGTGAAACTAATTGAGCCCGACCCGAGGCTTGTGATATAGACGGCGCGGCTTTCGGGGACGGAAGCGGAATCAGAGCGATTTTTTTTCAGGCACTTTCGGGAGAAAAACTATGCGCCTTCAAAGCGTTAAATTAAAAGAAGACGCCAACGATAATCAGGAACCAAACCCCTTGTCCTTCACCATGCAAAACGATCTCCGCCAGATGGGCCTGACCGGCCTCGCCGCCGTCCATCACAATTTCTCGCCCTCGCAGCTTTACTAGCAGGCGTTGCAGCGGCAGGAAGTCGAGTTGAGCGCCGACGGCGCCATCGTCGCCCGCACCGGCGTGCATACCGGCCGCTCGGCGCAGGACAAATATATCGTGCGCGACGCCACCAATGCGAGCGAGATCGAATGGGGCAAGGTCAACCAGCCGTATGAGCCCGCCAATTTCAACGCCCTGAAACAGCGCATCGCCGAATGGCTGAAAGGCCGCGAAGTGTTCGTACAGGATTTGTATGTCGGCGCCGACCCTACCTATCGTCTGCCGATCCGCATCATCACCACCAACGCATGGCATAATCTTTTTGCCCGCAACATGTTCATCCGCCCGACAGCAGAACAGCTGGCAGAAGGCCACGAGCCCGCTTTCACTGTCCTGCATGTGCCGGAATTCGAATGCGATCCCGCGCTTGATGCCACCCGCAGCAGCACCTTTGTCATGCTGAATTTCGGCCAGAAACTGGCGATGATCGGCGGCACCTCCTATGCCGGCGAAGTCAAGAAAACCATTTTCTCCGTCATGAACTACGTGCTGCCGCCGAAGGGCGTTCTGCCGATGCACTCTTCCGCCAATATCGGCGACAAGGGCGACGTCGCGATTTTCTTCGGCCTTTCCGGCACCGGCAAAACCACGCTGTCCTCCGATAGTTCGCGCACGCTGATCGGCGACGACGAGCATGGCTGGAGCGATCATGCCGTGTTCAACTTCGAAGGCGGCTGCTACGCCAAGGCCATTCGCCTGAACCCGAAGCAGGAGCCCGAAATTTACGCCGCGGCCCGCCGTTACGGCACCGTGCTTGAAAACGTGGTGATGGACCCGAACACGCGCGAGGTTGATTTCGACGACGCCACGCTGGCCGAAAACAGCCGCGCCTGCTACCCGGTCGATTTTATTCCGAA
>JAATFY010000013.1 GCA_015654915.1 Rhodospirillales bacterium | reverse complement strand
CTTCAGGAACGCGCCCGCGATATGATCGCCAAAAAAGAAGCGCATAAAAGCGGGATCGAATCCCTATTCGGAACGCCGAGGGAATAACGTCATCCCGGCGAAGGCAGGCATCCAGTCACCGCGTCCGCCAAAACGGATTACCCAAAACCGCCAAGTCAACGCCAATTGATAGGCCCCCTGGATTCCGGCTTGCGCCGGAATGCCGCCTCTAGTTGTTCTTGAGTTCCTTTAGAACGTACAGCCGCAACGCGCTCGACAGGTTACCCGAACGGGTTTTATCGATTTTTGCGACAAGCTGATTGAGCGAAAGTTTTTCGGCGCGGGCAATGCGTTTCAACTCGACCCAGAACTCGGCTTCCAGTGAAATGCTGGTGTTATGTTTGGCAATGCGGACGGAGCGTTTGACGACGTTAACCATACCCGATCCACTTGACATGAAAGCATTCCCCAGTTTGACAGCCACCCAAGGCCATCTTATAGTTTTTGTACGTATTTTATTATAGGAATTTCAAATGACCACAATAGATATCCATTGGCCACCGGTCAAAATTTACGAAGCACTGTGTTGTATGCTCGACAAGATTTCAGGGTTTTCCGCCTTCACCTTCGATGAACTCGCCCTCGGCCTGCATACGACTCCCGATATACAGGTTCTTCTTCCGGAAACGGCCGACGGAACTAACGGCAACGCATCCCCCCCGATATAAGGCCATTATTAATACCTTTGTTGCGCAACATAACCTCGCCGACTGCATGCAATATTTGCGTGTCAGTGATGCATGGCGCACCGCACAGGATGACGAGCAACGCATATATCATGCCGGATGGCTGTCTTTCGCGATCGGGACCGGCACAAGATGGGCGCCGGAAAATCATACACGGCAAATCACAGAACTTCAAAATCTGGAAAATTATACGGAACAGTTCCAAAATATGTTCCGCAATATTCTTCTAATGGCGAATCCGCAATCGATGTTCGGCATCCTTACGCCGATAAGGAAAGAGTTCGCTTCCGGGGAAAACCAAAGAAGGAAAGGTATATTCTACCTCAACCAATATTCAAAAAGGAACCACCACGATACAGTTGAAGCGCTGATTGGCGACCTCGTCAATGTCGAGGCCACGACGACAATCGGCAGCATAAAAACGGAAGTCACCCGTCACCTTCTTGCCCTTGGCAATCTGGTGCCTGCTCTAGCCGCAGTCATCGAGGAAAAACGAAAACTGGTTCCCCCCATAGTTGCCGCAACAGCTTCACCCGCGCCAGAGTAATACCGGACATTAATCCAGCGGATGCGTCATTTCTTCCGGTTTGATCAGGCGGTCGAAATCCTCGGCTTTGAGGATGCCCAATTCGACAGCGGCCTGTTTCAGCGTTTTATTCTCGGTATGCGCTTTCTTGGCGATCTTAGCGGCATTGTCGTAACCCACATGCGGATTGAGCGCCGTCACCAGCATCAGGGAGTCGCCGACCAACTGCTTAATGCGTTCCAGATTCGGCTTGATGCCGCTGACGCAATTATCGGTAAAGCTGCTCGCCGCGTCGCCCAGCAGCCGGATCGATTGCAGCACGTTATAAATAATTACCGGCTTGAAGACGTTCAGCTCGAAATGGCCGTTGGAGCCCGCCACCGTAACCGCAACGTGATTACCCATCACCTGGGCCGCCACCATCGTCATGGCTTCGGATTGCGTCGGGTTGACCTTGCCCGGCATGATGGACGAGCCTGGTTCGTTCTCCGGCAGGCTGATTTCGCCGAAACCGCAGCGCGGCCCCGAGCCCATCAGGCGGATATCGTTGGCGATTTTCATGAAACTAACGGCAACGGTGTTGAGCGCACCGGAAACATCGACCAGCGCATCGTGCGTGGCCAATGCGGAAAACTTATTCGGTGCGGTGACGAAAGGTTTTCCGGTAAGCGTGACGACCTGTTTGGCAAAATCCTCGGCAAAGCCTTTTTTAGCGTTCAGGCCCGTGCCGACCGCCGTGCCGCCCTGCGCAAGCTCCATCAGTTCGTGCAGCACGCCTTTTTCACCGAGGCGCATGATGTTATCGGCGACCATCTGGGCGTAACCGGAAAATTCCTGCCCCAAAGTCAACGGCACCGCATCCTGCAAATGCGTGCGGCCGATTTTGACGATGTTCTTGAATTCTTCGGACTTCTTCACCAGTGCCGCATGGAAATGCCGCAGCGCCGGAATAAGGAAGTCGGCGATCTGCATGGCCGCCGCGATATGCATGGCGGTCGGGAAACTGTCGTTCGAGCTTTGCCCCATATTGACGTGATCGTTGGGATGCACCGGCTTCTTGGTTCCCTTCTCGCCGCCCAATAACTCGCTGGCACGATTGGCGATGACTTCATTCACATTCATATTCGTTTGCGTGCCGGAACCAGTCTGCCACACCACCAAAGGAAACTCGTTGTCCATTTTTCCGGCGGCCACCTCATCACTGGCTTTGACAATCGCATCGCCGAGTTTGGCGTCTAATACGCCAAGTTTAACATTTGTCAGCGCCGCGGCCTTTTTCAGAATGCCGAAAGCATGGATCAACGGTAACGGCATTGTCTCGCCGCCGATGCGAAAATTCTGCAAGCTGCGTTGCGTCTGCGCGCCCCAGTAATGATCGGCAGGCACGTCGATCGGGCCGAAGGAATCCGTCTCGACGCGGACATTGGCGGTTTTTGCAGCGGCTTGGGACATAAAAGAACCTCTTGGCAGGACGATATTCCTATTGAGTCTATATCAAACCTTGGCCTGAGTTCCAAACTCAATTACAAACAATACTAATGGCGTCATGCCCGCGAAAGCGGGTATCCCGTTTGGTTTTTGTTAAAAAAGAAAGCAAACGGGATTCCGGCTCGCGTGGCTCACATACGTTCGCCACTTGGCCGGAATGACGAAACTAATTTGGAGTCTGCATGGCCGCCTTCATTCTTCACCCGCAGCTTGAAAAAGACAGCATTTTTGTGCGCGATCTGTCGCTGTCGCAACTGCGACTCAACAACCAGAAAACCTTGCCGTGGCTGGTGCTGGTGCCGCGGCGTGCGGATATTCGAGATCTTCACCAACTCGACGCCGAAGACAGGGCCCAGCTTATGGAGGAAATCGCACAGGCCTCAAAAGCGCTGGAAGAACTTTACGCGCCGGATAAAATCAATGTGGGCGCCCTCGGCAATATCGTAGCGCAACTGCACCTTCATGTGATTGCGCGTTTCAAAAACGATCCCGCATGGCCCGCACCGGTCTGGGGCCGCCTGACACCCGAAACCTACGCGCCGGAGGCAATTGAAGTGATCAAAAATAAATTGGGCAACGAAAAATTCTGGACGTAATTACCCACCGAACGTAAACGCGTAAGCCTGAAGACCGGGCTCGTCAGCCTGCAATTCGAGAATGCCGTTGATGCTCGGGCCCTGATCGATAAGTTCG
>JAATFY010000083.1 GCA_015654915.1 Rhodospirillales bacterium | reverse complement strand
CCCATACCATTTGTCCAGCGTAGCCTTTGCCTGTTCCAGCGCTTCCGGCGAGAAATCCAGCGGTTGCCGGTAGTGTGCTGTAAGAAGCGCCAGCCGCAGCGCTTCGCCCGGCGCTTTGTCGAGCAACTGCCGGACGGTAAAGAAGTTCCCGAGCGATTTCGACATCTTGTCGCTGTTGATCTCGAGGAAACCGTTATGCATCCAGTATTTCGCCAGAGGCGCGCCGTCATGGGCACAGCGGCTTTGCGCGATTTCGTTTTCGTGATGCGGGAAAATCAGGTCGAGCCCGCCGCCATGGATATCGAACGTGATACCGAGATGCTCCTTGGCCATCGCCGAGCATTCGATATGCCAGCCGCGACGGCCGAGGCCCCACGGGCTGTCCCAGCCCGGTTGATCCGCCGCACTGGGCTTCCATAATACAAAGTCGGCAGGGTCTTTTTTATAGGGCGCCACGTCGACGCGCGCGCCCGCAATGAGTTCGTCGCGCGGACGGCGCGACAGTTCGCCGTAATTCGCCATCGACGGCACATTGAACAATACATGGTTCTCGGCGGCGTAGGCATGGCCTTTATCGATCAGCGTTTGGATCAATGCGATCATCTGTCCGATATGCTGTGTGGCGCGCGGCTCGATATCGGGCGGCAGGGCATTCAGCGCCGCCATATCGTCGTGATAGGCCTGCGTCGTGCGCTTGGTGATGGTGTCGATAGCCTCGCCGCTTTCCTTGGCCTTGGCCATGATCTTGTCGTCGACATCCGTGATATTCCGCACATAGGTGACTTTCGGATAATGCCGCTTCAGAAGCCGGTAGAGCGTATCGAACACCACGACCGGCCGCGCGTTGCCGAGATGCGCGAAATCATAGACCGTCGGGCCGCAGACATACATGCGGATATTCTTCGCATCGATCGGCTCGAATTTTTCCTTCTGCCGCGTCAGCGTATTATAGATTTTTAACTCGCTCATGCGGCCTCGCCGGAAAGGCGCGCCTTGGTGCGTTCAGGGCCGATCATCGGCAGCAGCACTTTCATTTCCGGCCCGTGGTCGGCGCCGGTAAGGGCGAGGCGCAGAGGCATGAAAAGTTCTTTGCCCTTGCGGCTGGTTTTATCTTTCACGGCGTTCGTCCACTGTGTCCATGTATTCTGGTCCCACGGCGTTGTGGGCAGAAGCTGCGAGGCTGCGGCGAGGAAGTCCGGTTCGGTGATGGTGGGTTTCAGGGGACCGTTCGCCACTTGCCACCACTGTTTCACGTCGGTAATTTTTTCCAGATTGGCGCGTACGGCGTTCCAGAAATTTTCATCGATATCGCCCGCGCCGATGGCTTTAAGGCGCTCCTGCACAGCGGCAAAAGGCGTCAGATGCAGAATTTTGGCGTTCAGCGATTTCAGCTCTTCCAGATCGAATTTTGGCGTCGAGTGCGAGATTTTGGCCAGATCGAATTCCTGCACCAGTTCATCCAGCGTCTGGCGCGGCATAATGGCGTCGGACGTGCCGAGTTTGGCAAGCAGGGAGTTCACCGCCATCGCCTCGATCCCCATTTCGTCGCGCATGCTGGAAATGCTGAGCGTGCCGAGACGTTTGCTCATCTCGATGCCGCTGGCGCTGACGATGAGGGGAAAATGCGCGAATACCGGCGCGGGCTTTTCACTTATCGACTGCCAGATCTGAATTTGCACGGCGGTGTTGGTGACGTGATCCTCACCGCGAATGATATGCGTGACGCCGAAATCGACATCGTCGACGACCGAGCAGAAAGTATAAAGCGGCACGCCGTCTTCGCGCACCAGAACCGGATCGGACAGCGCCGCTGCCGGAAAGCTTTTATGGCCCTGCACGACATCGTCCCATGTCACGTCGGTGTGATTAAGCTTGAAACGCCAGTGCGGCTTCTTGCCCTGCGCGATCAGTGCGTTGCGTTCGTCGTCCGTGAGTTTCAGCGCAGCGCGGTCATAGACCGGCGGCAGCCCGCGCCCCAACTGCGTCTTGCGCTTCAGGTCAAGCTCGGCCTGCGTCTCGAAGCAGGGGTAAACGCGTCCGGCGGCTTTCAGTTTCTCCAATACTTCGGCATAACGGGCGATGTGGTCCGACTGGCGCGCGAAACTGTCCCATGAAAGGCCAAGCCATTTCAGGTCGCGCTCGATGGCGTCGGCAAACACTTGGGTCGAGCGTTCGCGGTCGGTATCGTCGAGCCGCAGCATGAAGGTGCCGCCATGCTTGCGGGCGAACAGGTAATTGAACAGCGCGGCCCTGATGTTGCCGATATGCAGCAATCCGGTGGGGGAGGGGGCGATGCGGACGGTAACGGGCATATCCTTGTTCTAGCAGGATTTTTTGCCGCGTAAAATCTTATCTGAAACCGTTCTCCCATATTGCGTAAGCAGCCTTTTAGGAGGAGGCTATGGCACGTATTTTAGAGGGGTCATTTATGACAAGCCCGATTTTGATCGCTGAGGACGATGCTGTTGTAAGAAGCAGTGTCAGAATATTTATTGAATCATTTGCAAACGCGGAATTGGAGGTCTTACGGGGACATACAATAATTGAAGATGCGAACTACCTCGATGTACGTCGAAAAATAAAAGAGCGCAACTCCGATTTCTTGTTCACCCTTATTGGCGGAAAATTGCTAGGAGGAAGCGGGCCGCAGGCGGCCAAAGCCCTGAAAAGTGAAGTGCCATGGATCGGAATGACTGGGACTCCGGAAGTGTGGCGAGAAAATGCAGAACGCTGCGGATTGGAATATGATCCGGACGCTGTTTTAAGAAAACCTTTTGGCGATACCCAATTAATATCCCAAATTAAAAAAGTCCTGAAGTTGGGCTGAAATTATAATCTTCCGGCATACCTTAAATCCAGGCCATTACTTCCTCACCTGCCCATTCCCGTGAACGCGGTATTGGTAGGTCGTGAGTTCCTCGAGCCCGACGGGGCCGCGGGCGTGGAGTTTGCCGGTGGCGATACCGATCTCGGCGCCCTTGCCGAACTCGCCGCCGTCGGCGAACTGGGTCGAGGCGTTATGCAGGGCAATCGCGCTGTCGACATGGCGCAGGAAATAATCCGCCGCCGCGGCATCTTCGGTAACAATTGCGTCGGTATGCTGCGATCCGTAGCGGTTGATGAACTCCACGGCACCCTGAACATTCGGCACAACAGCCACGGCGATAACCGGTGCCAGAAATTCAAAGCCATAATCTTGTTCCGCCGCTTCTTTCAGCGCCGGATCGAGGGATAATAATTCTTTTGGTACCCGCACTTCGCATCCAACTTTCAGCAGCGCATCGATAGCGGCTTTGCCGATGGTCGGTATGATGTCCTTATGCAGCAGCAGGCATTCCGTCGCACCGCATACCGACGTGCGCCGCATCTTGGCGTTGACCGTAATGGCGACGGCCTTGGCCGTATCGGCCTTGGTATCGATATAGGTGTGGCAAATGCCGTCCAGATGGCTGAAAACCGGAATCCGGCTTTCCGCGCGCACGCGGGCGATGAGCGACTTGCCGCCGCGCGGTACGATGGCATCCACATATTGGTCGAGCGTCAGCAATGCGCCGACCAATGCGCGGTCGGCGGAGGGCAGCGTCTGGACGGCGTCATGCGGCAAACCGGCCTTGATAAGCGCTTGCTGAATAATGTCGATGAGCGCCTGAACGCTATGCCAGCTAT
>JAATFY010000082.1 GCA_015654915.1 Rhodospirillales bacterium | reverse complement strand
TCCTTCTTCGACGTCGGCGGCAACGGCGGTTTCATCGAACGGCAGCCACAGCGCATCCGCTTCCGGCATCGTTTTGGGCATAAGAGAACCGCTGAGCGTGAGGCCGAGAGCGACCAGCGCGAAATCGAGCAGCCCGAATTTGACCAGCCGTTGCGAAATGGCCGTTTTGCGGAGGCCGAGCAAAAGAACGATGCCCAGCATGCTGAGGCCGACGAGAGCGGCGAAGCGCGCCGTGATCTGCGCGCCCAGCACAAACAGCAACCACAATGCGGTCGCGGCCAGAACATAGCCGAGCAGATGGCGGAGCTTCGCCATCCATGCGCCCGGTTTCGGCAGGGCGGTGGCAAAGCGCGGCATCAGCGCGATGGCGAGGTATGGCAGGATCATTCCCAATCCAAGCGCCATGAAAATAATCAGGATATCAAGCGGGCCGGAGGCGAGCGCAAAACCCACGGCGGTGCCAAGAAAGGGCGCGGTGCAGGGCGTCGCCAGAATGGTGGCAAAAGCGCCGGTGGCAAAATCGCCCGCCAGTTTCGGATGGTAGGTCGCCTCGCTCAAATTATCGGAAAGCCAGTAGGGCAGGCGAATTTCGAACACGCCCCACATATTGGCGGCAAACAGGACGAGAATAAGGATAAGCCCGACCAGAAAAACCGGCTGCTGGAATTGCACGCCCCAGCCGAGCGTCAGGCCGAATTCTTTCAGGATAATCGTCATGAAAGCCAGAACCAGAAAGGAAAACAAAATTCCCGCAGCCGTCATCAGAAAACTTCGCCGTACGGCGGATGTTTCGCCGCCGCCATGGCCGATAGCACCCAGAATTTTCAGGGAAAGAACCGGCAAAACGCAGGGCATCAGATTGAGAATAAGGCCGCCGAGAAGGGCCAGCAGAACCGCGATGCCCAAGGGCAGGGGCGGCGGCGCCGCCGAAGGCGGCGCGGCGGTAACCGGTGGGCCCACGACATGCTGTTCCAGCGCATGGTCGCCGTCGGTGATCGTCAGCGTCAGCGGCATTCCCGCCAGCGTCATGCCTTCCGATAGTGTGTCGGCCGGTTTGACGTTGAACCGGACGCTGTGCGTATCGCTGGCCAGTTTTACCGTGGGCGCCGCGAAGGAAATATTTTTGTCGTCTTCGATAAAAATATCCGGCGCATGCAGATTATAGCGGGATTCCACGGTGATCGTCAGGCTTTCGCCGTCATTGACGACGCTTTTCAGCACCAGACCCGAGCGGGTCGCATCGCCCGGCAGCTGGTCGCGGAATTGCTTGATTAAATCGCCATCGGCATCTTCCGTGGCGGGACCTGCCGGTACCGTCAGTTTGAGGGAAAAATTCTTCGGCACGCAAATGGCGCTGCATACCAGAAGATCGAGCGTGGCGTCGGCCGTCAGCGCGTGACCTGGGACGCGGACCTGCGCATCGATCGGAAAAACCACATGATCGAGGTAGCCGATGGTGTCCAGCCCGTAAGCGCTGTAGCGATGCGGCGCGGGGTAAAGTAATGTCGCGGACTGCAGGTTGTTTTCGTCCGTCAGGCTGTTCTTCCAGTCGATTTGCGGCGGCAGGCCCGCCGCGCCCGGCGAGCGCCAATAGGTGTGCCAGTCGGGAGCAAGCTGGACTTCGAGGCCAAGCGGAACGGTCGTTTCCTGTCCGGTGCCGCTTACGCCCGCAACCAGCCGGACGCTGACGGCATCGTCCTTCTGCCATTCGCTGGCCAGCGCGAAGGCCTGCGACGGCATTGCCGTAACAGCCAGCAGAAAGAAAAAAAGCCGGATAGGGCGGTGCATGATGCGGGTTCGATTCAAAGCTTTCGATTCTTTTGATAATGCAATAAACTCAGGCGGTCAGGAAGCTCTAAAACGAAACCGAGACAGGCCATGGATCCGGAGAAACCGGCGCAAGACGCATCTTATACGCAATCCGACTGGCTGACCGGCCAGCTGCTGATCGCCATGCCGTCCATGCCCGATCCGCGTTTCGCCCGCGCCGTCATCTATATCTGCTCGCACGGGCCGAACGGCGCCATGGGACTGGTGCTCAACCGGTTTTTCGGCGAGGCGACTTTTCCGCTTCTTCTCCAGCAACTCAATATCAGCCCCTCACCGGAGGCGCCGGACCTCGCCGTGCATTTCGGCGGGCCGGTCGAAACCGGGCGCGGCTTTGTCCTGCATTCCACCGATTATCTTCGCGAGGGCACCACGCGGATCGACGACAACGTATCGCTCAGCGCCACCGTCGACATTCTCCAGGCGATTGCCCAGGGCGGCGGGCCGGAACGCGTCATGATGGCTTTGGGGTATACCGGCTGGGGCGCGGGCCAGCTTGACGCCGAGATCAAGGCGAACGGATGGCTGACTTCGCCCGCCGACGACGGCATTTTGTTCGACGACGATGTTGAGACCAAATGGGAACGCGCGCTGGCCAAAATCGGCATCAGCCCCCTGATGCTTTCGGGGGATGCCGGTCACGCCTAGCGTTTAGGGTCCTAAAAATCCATGCTATGGTAAGTGATTCGCAGCTTTTTCCTCTTTCCCATGCCAAACCCCTTGCTCGATTTTGTCGAAAAACATGCCGGTGCGGATTTCCTGCCGCGCCTTAAACAGCACGTGGTCGGTTTTGCCGAAGATTTCTGGAAAGACGGAACCGAGATTTCTTTTCGGCAGTTTGTAAAACCTCTTGTTGAAAAGACTTCCGTTATTAAAAAGACTCCCGTTAAATCTTCAACGGCCACGCCAAAGCCGGGAGCGCCGCCGCAGTTATGGCATGCCGAACCCGGCGAGATTTCCGAAAAAATGTGGGGCAACGGTTTTCTGACTCCGGGCGACGAAATCATCACCGAGACTCTGATCAAACTGCTCGGCCTTAACAAGGACATGAATGTCCTCGATCTTTCCGCGGGGCTTGGCGGAAGGTTGCGCCGGACAACCGAGAAATACGGCGTTTACATCACGGGTCTTGAGCCCGATCCGCAGATCGCGGCGCGCGGCATGGAAATGTCGGTGCGCGCCGGCAAAAGCAAGCATGCCACTATTGCGGCTTACGATCCGGCCAATTTTTCCTCGTCGATGAAATACGATTGCATTATCGCCCGGGAGACATTTTACCGCGTGGCGGACAAGAACAAATTTTTTACGGAACTGTCCAGATGCGCCAAGCCGAAAGCGCAGATCAGTTTCACCGATTATATCCTCAATCCGGAAGATCGCGACAAACCGGCGATCGCGGCATGGATGGCTTTCGAAAAGGGCGCCGTGCCGCTTAGTCTGGTTGAAATGGCGGAGGCCTGGGCCAAGGTCGGGTTTACGATTCGCGTCCATGAGGACCAGACGGGCTTGTACCGCAAGGAAGTCATCGCCGGCCTGAAGCGCTTTGCCGTGTTTTTGGCGACCGGCGGAAAACCCGATGCGGAAACCAAGAAAAGTATCCTGAAGCGCATCCAGACATGGGTGCACCGCATGGCGGCGCTGGAACAAGGGATGAAATTCTACCGGTTTTACGGGACCCGCGAGTAGGCTCAGACCCCTTGTTTTCCTGCCGGTTTTTGCGCATTCTCGCCGCCGCCCCGGAACAGCCGATTAAAAACGATGCAAGGTCTCGCCGCCAATCTTATGCCGCCTCTCGCGGGCCGCACGTCCGAATCCCTGAACGGGGCAGTCGGACAGGGGGCCGATGCCCTGCTGAAGCTTCAGCGCGACGACGGCCACTGGGCGTTCGAGCTGGAAGCCGACGCCACCATTCCGGCCGAATATATCCTGCTCGATCATTTTCTCGGCACGATCAACCAGCCGCTGCACGAGCGGATGGCGAAATATCTGCGCGATATTCAGGAAGAGCATGGCGGCTGGCCGCTGTTCCATCGCGGCGATTTGAACATCAGCGCCAGCGTTAAGGCCTATTTCGCGCTCAAATGCGTCGGCGATGCCGTTCACGCGCCGCACATGATCCGCGCGCGGCAGGCGATTTTGCAGCATGGCGGCGCCGAGAAAAGCAACGTGTTCACCCGCATCCAGATGGCTTTGTTCGGCGCGGTGCCGTGGCGCGCGGCGCCGGTCATGCCGGTCGAGATCGTCATGCTGCCGAAGTGGTTTCCGTTCCATCTCAGTAAAGTGGCTTATTGGTCGCGCACGGTTATGGTGCCCTTGCTGGTGCTGATGGCGCTGAAGCCGCAGGCGCGTAATCCAAAAGGTATCAGGATTGACGAGCTTTTCGTCACGCCGCCTGAAAAAGTCGGCAACTGGCACAGCAACAACACACGCTCGGTCTGGAATCCGGTCTTTCGTGCGCTTGATGCGATCTTGAGTTTCTTCGAGCCGATGATCCCCAAAAAAATCCGCCAACGCGCCATCGATCAGGCCGCGGCGTGGGTGAAAGAACGCCTGAACGGCGAAGACGGTCTCGGCGCCATTTATCCCGCCATGGCCAATGCGGTGATGATGCACGCTGCTATCGGTTACCCCGCCAATCATCCGGACGCAGCCATTGCCCGTCGTGCGCTCGACAAATTGGTG
This sequence comes from Rhodospirillales bacterium, assembly GCA_015654915.1. Classification (GTDB taxonomy): domain Bacteria; phylum Pseudomonadota; class Alphaproteobacteria; order UBA9219; family UBA9219; genus JAATFY01. Next base: position 8,422 of record JAATFY010000082.1, on the reverse strand, counting down.
ATCGATCAGCCCGACCGTTCCTATTGCCAGCCTTGCTTCTCGCCGGTGTGGGACACGGGTCTTGCGGCCCATGCGTTGCTGGAAGCCGGCATTTCCAAGCCGCAGCTTGAAAAAGCCTGCGACTGGCTGGTCGGCAAACAAATTCTGGATGTCGTTGGCGATTGGGCCAACTGGCGGCCCGATGTGCGCCCCGGCGGCTGGGCCTTCCAGTACGCCAATCCGCATTACCCCGATGTCGATGACGCTGCCGTTGTCATCATGGCGCTCGACCGTCTTGATAAACAGAAATACCGCGCTGCTATCGAACGCGGCGCGGAATGGGTGCTGGGGCTGCAATCGAAGAACGGCGGCTGGGGCGCGTTCGATGCCGACAACACCTATTACTATCTCAACCATATTCCGTTCGCCGACCATGGCGCCTTGCTCGATCCGCCCAGCGCCGATGTCAGCGCGCGTTGTCTCGGCATGCTGGCGCAGCTCGGCCATACGAAAGACCAGCCGCATGTCGCGGCGGCCATCGACTATTTGCGCCGCGAGCAGGAGCCGGAAGGCTGCTGGTTCGGGCGCTGGGGCACCAACTATATATACGGAACATGGTCGGTGCTGTGCGCCCTGAACGCCATCGGCATCGACGCCAAAGACCCGATGGTTCGCCGCGCTGTCGACTGGTTGCTGTCGAAACAACGCAGCGATGGCGGCTGGGGCGAGGATGGCGCCAGTTACTGGACAGATAAACCAAAAGGTGAGTGTGCTGTCTCGACGCCCGCGCAAACATCATGGGCTGTTCTTGGCTTGATGGCGGCGGGCGAGGTCGATCATCCCGCCGTTGCCAAGGGCATCGATCATCTGACCGTGACGCAGGCCGAAGACGGCTTGTGGAAGGAAGATTATTATACGGCGGTCGGATTCCCGCGCGTGTTCTACCTGCGCTACCACGGCTACAAGGCATTCTTTCCGGTGTGGGCGCTCGCACGCTATAAAAACCTGCGCCAGAGCAACGCGACGCAAGTTCTGTTCGGGATGTGATCATGCTCGGTATTCTCTGCGGCCTTGAATCGGAAGCGGTGATTGCACGAAGGATAGGCAATGCCGAAATCGCCTGCGCCGCGGCGCGGCCGCAGAAAGCGCGCTGGCTGGCCCGCGAACTGGTCAAGAAAGGCGCCAAGCGTCTCATGAGCTTCGGTATCGCTGGCGGCCTTGAGCCCGGCCTTCCGATCGGTTCCATGATCATCGGCACGCATGTGGCTTCCATCGACGCCACGCAGGCATGCGATGCCGCATGGATCGACAGCCTGACCCAGAAATTGCCGGAAGCGCATTGCGGCGGCGTCTGGGGCTCCGAATTCCTGATACCGACGGCGAAAGACAAACGTGCGCTTTACGAAAAAACGCGTTGCCTGATCGTCGATATGGAAAGCCAGTGCGTGGCGCAGATCGCATCCGAGGCGCATATCCCTTTTTCCGTCGTGCGCGTGGGGTGCGATACGTCCGAGATGAACGTGCCTCCGGTGGTTATGGCCGCCATCAGCGAGGACGGCAGCATCAACGTGCCAAAGGCGCTGTGGAGCATCCTGCGCTACCCGCGCCAGATTCCGGCCCTGTTCCATGTTGGCAAGGGGACGGGAAAAGCGTTGAAGATTTTGGGGAACAGCGTTCCGGCTTTAATCTAGGGCCCCGCTTTTGGTTGCAGGCAATAATTTATCTTTTGCCATATCCACGATAATGCCCACTACGAGTGTGGCCGCAGTTGCCCCCCGAACCACAGCCATAAGTTGTTTGTCGGGAATATGATCAGCGTCGCGAAGAAAGCGAAATAAGCAAATTGTCCCAATGCCGCTCCGCGAAAGAAGCAAACGACGGCGTCGCGTCCGCCCTGGGCATTCGTGAAAGAAAAAACGATCGACCAGATAAGCGGAAAAATCGTTAGCAGGCCGCTATAATTCGGGCCAATGATACGGGCGATACCGGTGATGACAAGGAGCGGGATAAGCGACATGGCGCTGCGGATCAGCAGCTCATGCGGCATATGCCTGACGGGAACAGGGCGGAATTTCTGTTTCCGGATGTAGAGAAAATTTATGAAAATGGCTGCGCCGCCAATAACAAGCGCGGGCGTTATTGCCAACTCGATGGGCGCCATGACGAGAAAAGCGGCAATCCATGCCGCCAGGGCAAGGGCAATCGATGCGGCCCATTTAAAGCGCTTCGCCGCGGTGAAATAAGTAAGAATGAACGCGCACTGGCAAAACTGACCGCCGATGGAGGTGATGGCGGCATGTCATGCAAAGTCGGCACCCTGCTCGATAGCCAGAAAAACAAGGATTGGCACCACCGTCAGGGGCAATCCGCCGATCATGCCGCCGGCATGATGGGAAAAACGCTTTTGCGTCCAGCTCACGAGGCAAATGAGAAGGGGCATGGATAAGAATTTAAAGATCAGGATTTCCACGTAGTGCCCCTAGGACGATTTTGCCAAAGCTTCGATTTCCGCATGCATCAAACGCTGCACGGTCCATTCGTCCTGCGGCTTGGCGCCGAGTTTTTGGTAAAATTTGATCGCCGGTTCGTTCCAGTCCAGCACCGACCATTCGATGCGGCCGCAATCGCGTTCCAGCGCAAGCCGCGCGATCTCGCGGAAGAACCCCATGCCGATGCCATGGCTGCGGTAATCCGGCTTCACATATATATCTTCAATAAAGATTCCCGGCTTGCCGAGGAAGGTCGAAAAATTATGGAAAAAAAGCGTGAAACCGGCGATTTGGCCGCCGACTTCGCCGATCAGGCATTCGGCGTAAGCGCGCGGCCCGAACAGGTTGCGGGTCAGAATTTCTTCGGTCGCAACGACTTCACGGGCGAGCCGTTCATATTCCGCCAATTCGCGGATCAGGCCGAGAATGACCGGAATATCGGCTCTGGTTGCCGCGCGGAAAGTAACCGCGCTGGCAGCGGCGGGTTTAGCTACCGGTTTCACGGATCGTATGTCCCGCCATCTGCAGCGCCGCGATGGCCGCAGTGCGTTTTTCGGCCTTGATCAGAACGTAGTCGGTGTTGAAGGTCGAAAGCGCGAGGATCGAAACCCCGACGGCCTCCAGTGGCGCGATCACCTGCGTCAGCATGCCCATCAATGCGAAGTCATATTGCCCGATCATCTCGAGCGCGATCCAGCCGGATTCGGTTTTGGCTTCCTTGGGCGCTGCTGCCGTCGGGCATATCAGCGTGGTCTCGTCGCGTGTGCGCACGAAAGCCGTAAATGGGCGTGTCAGAATGGCGGACGGGATAGCGGCATCGGGCGCCAATTGGCAGACGCTCAACTCTTCGTCATGGATGCGAAGGGGAAGGGGCATTACTGCACCCCTTTATTCCGCCGCTTCGACGGGTTCCTTTTCCGCGACGGCAGCTTTATGGATCTTGGCGGCATGAACCTTCGTCAGTGCTTCCTGCACATGCTGGCTGAAGACATATTCCGACGGACGCTGGTGCGACAGGTCGATATCCTTCGCCATAGCGCCTTCGGTCTTGATGCCGCGCAGCGAAAGCATGAGGGCTTTCCACGGATTCTTGAAAGCGTCGTTGGCCGCGGTGGGCTCGTAGCCGCAATGGACCATGCAGTCGGCGCATTTTTCATATTTGCCGGTGCCGTATTTGTCCCATTCGGTGGTTTCGATCAGTTCCTTGTAGGTCTTGGTGTAGCCTTCGCCGAGCAGGTAGCAAGGCTTCTGCCAGCCGAAAATATTGCGCGTCGGCAGGCCCCACGGCGTGCATTCGTAAGTCTGGTTGCCGGCGAGGAAATCCATGAACAGGGTGGACTGGCTGAAACGCCATTTGGCCTTGCCCTGCTTGGCGCGTTCCTTGCCGAGGCGGAAAATGTCGCGGAAGATATTCTTGGTTTTCTCGCGTGTCAGGAAATGCTCCTGATCCGGCGCGCGCTCATACGCGTAACCGGGTGATACCGTGATGGCGTTAAGGCCGATATCCATCATATGGTCGAAGAAATTGGCCATGCGTTCCGGCACGGCGTTGTTGAACAGCGTCGCGTTTATGTTGACGCGGAAGCCCTTGGCGATAGCAGATTTGATCGCGGCTTCGGCTTTTTCATAGACGCCGTCCTGACAGACCGAGCGGTCATGGTCGCCCTTGTCGCCGTCGAGATGCACCGAGAAATTGAAATAGGGCGACGGCGTGAACAGATGCATCTTCTTTTCCATCAGAAGGGCGTTCGTGCACAGCGTGACGTATTTCTTTCGGGCGATCAGGCCCTTGACGATCTGGTCCATTTCCTTGTGCAGGAGCGGCTCGCCGCCGGGGATGGAAATGATCGGTGCGCCGCATTCGTCGGCGGCATGCAGACATTCCTCCACGCTCATGCGCTGGTTCAGGATTTCGTCGGGATAATCGATCTTGACGCAGCCGGCGCAGGCGAGGTTGCAGCGGAACAACGGCTCCAGCATCAGCACCAGCGGATAGTGCTTATTGCCCTTCAGCTTCTGCTTGATGATGTACAGGGCGACGTCGAATTGCTGGCGGAGAGGTACGGACATGATAAACTTTCTCTACAGGACAAAAGCGAATAAAGGAGCGGAGCGGGCTTTCGGAGCGGCATAGGCTGCGGGTGTTTCAGCGGGGGTGCCTACGTTCGTAAGTGCCGCGCGTTGTTCAAGAAAATCGGCGGTTAGTATTGATGATGGGTTCCATGTGCCCTGCACGTCCGAGCCATTGTTCCGGCCCATGAATGTGCTGCGCACCACGCCGTCGATCTTTGGCGTACTCTGTCTGCGCACGACGGATGATCTGGAAATACGCACAATCATCTTTTAAGCCATCACGGTTTCGTCGGATTTCACGCGCGCTTCGGCCTTGGTGAGCGCCAGCGGCAGGCGGAAATGGACGTTTTCCTCGACGCCGGACAAAACGGAAACCTCGACCGGCTCGATCTGCTTCAGGCGCTCGATGAGTTCTTGCACCAGGTCTTCCGGCGCCGACGCGCCTGCAGTGACGCCGACACGCGCCTTGCCTTTGACCCAGTCGATATTCAGGTGGGAAGCGTCCTCGATCAGGTAGGCGGGCACGCCTTCCTCGACCGCGCATTCCTGCAGGCGGCGGGAGTTCGAGCTGTTATGCGCGCCGATCACGAGGACCACATCGACATGCTTGACCAGTTCGCGCACGGCGGCCTGCCGGTTTTGCGTGGCGTAACAGATATCTTTTGTCGCGGGACCTACGATGGCGGGGAAGCGCGCCTTCAGCGCGTCGATGACGTTCTTGGTGTCGTCGACACTGAGCGTCGTCTGGGTGATATAGGCCAGCATATTCGGGTCTTTGACTTTCAGCGAAGCGACGTCTTCCGGTTCCGACACCAGATGCACGGTGCCGGGAATACGTCCGAGTGTGCCTTCGATTTCCGGATGGCCTTCATGGCCGATCAGAATGATTTCGCGTCCCGACTTGGCGTAGCGCTGGCCTTCGGTATGTACCTTGGACACCAAGGGGCAGGTCGCATCGATAACCTGCAGGCCGCGTTTCTTGGCGTGGTTCTCGATTTCCTCGGCGACGCCGTGGGCGCTGAAAATGGTGACGGCTTCGGCCGGAACCTCATCGGTTTCCTCGACGAAAATAACGCCTTTTTCGGCGAGGCGTTTGACGACATGGGGGTTGTGCACGATTTCGTGGCGCACATAGATCGGCGGGCCGAACTTATCCAGCGCCATTTCGACGATCTCGATGGCGCGTTCGACACCTGCGCAGAAACCCCGTGGCTGAGCCAGAATAACCTTCATTTTTCCAAGCCTTTGTCTGAAAATACGTAAGAGCGGCAATGTAGGAGATAAGGGGCGGCTTTGTAAACCGAAACCGGACCTGCACTGCGGAATAAAAGTCGTTTTACATGGTTTTTCAGGTGGTTGTCGCCTTCTTGCCGCTATCGCCCGCAGACCGATTCGGACGCTTCTTGACCCCGATTGCGCCTTTATGCGATGCAAACATATAATTCGTATGGCTCGTCACGGAGGTGATATAATTCGACTCCACCCGCCCGAGTCAGCCGCATACAGGGGAGGTCGGTCAATCAGGAGGCACGAAACTTATGGCGAAAGTATGAAAGTAAAAAAAAGAAACAAAGTTACGTGCCACAATAAAGTCAAATTTGACTGAAAAATCAAAATGGAACCGAGGTTAACCGCCCTCATTTCGGACTGTTGTCGACAGGTGACAGTCGTACGATATGTGGTAGGATCGGCACCCTTCAGTCATAGATGTAGTGGAAATTCCACATATTTCACAGTATAGTTATCCACAGTTGTTGATAGTTTGCATGAAGAGCGCTGTCTAACCGTGGGGGAGTCAGAAATGTTCGATGTCATGCAAGTAGAGCGCGGTCCGCAGGTCATTGTGGATCGTTCGCGGGATTCGGAACTAACCCGTTTCGGTATCGCAACGTTGGAGGACCGTTACCTCCTTCCCGGCGAGACCCCCCAGGATATGTTCGCGCGGGTCGCCATGACCTACGCTGACGATTCCGACCATGCCCAGCGGCTTTATGACTACATCAGCAAGCTCTGGTTCATGCCGGCTACCCCCATTCTCAGCAACGGCGGTGCCAAGCGCGGCCTGCCGATCTCGTGCTTCCTCAACGAATGCTCCGACAGCCTCGAAGGCATCGTCAATCTGTGGAATGAAAATGTCTGGCTGGCGGCTCTCGGCGGCGGCATCGGTTCTTATTGGGGCAATCTGCGTTCCATTGGTGAGCCGGTCGGCCGCAACGGCAAGACCTCCGGCATCATGCCCTTCATCCGCGTGCAGGACGGTTTAACTCTGGCGATCAGCCAGGGCAGCCTGCGGCGCGGTTCGGCGTCCTGTTACTTGCCGGTGAGCCATCCCGAGATCGAGGAATTCGTTGAGATGCGCCGCCCGACCGGCGGCGATGCCAACCGCAAGGCGCTCAATCTCCATCACGGCGTCGTCATTCCCGATGCCTTCATGCGCGCGGTCGAAAACGACGAAGAATGGGCGCTGACCAGCCCCCATGGCGGCACCGTTATCAACCGCATCAGCGCGCGCGCTTTGTGGATTCGCATTCTTACGGCCCGCGTCGAAACCGGCGAGCCGTATCTGCTGTTCATCGACAACGTCAACCGCGCCATTCCCGAACACCACAAGCTGGCGGGGCTGAACGTCAAGATGTCGAACCTCTGCAGCGAGATCACGCTGCCGACCGGCCTCGACAAGGACAACAAGCAACGCACGGCGGTCTGCTGCCTGTCGTCGCTCAATGTCGAAAAATTCCTCGAATGGGAAAACCATCCGACCTTTATCGAGGACTGCCTGCGCTTCCTCGACAACGTACTGGAAGATTTCATCCAGCGCGCGCCCGACAGCATGTCGCGCGCCAAATACTCGGCCGCGCGCGAACGCTCGGTGGGGCTCGGCGTTATGGGCCTGCATTCCTTCTTCCAGAGCCAGAATGTGCCGATCGAAAGCGTGATGGCGAAGGTCTGGAACAAGCGCATGTTCCGCCACATCAAGGGACAGGCCGACGAAGCCTCGGTGAAGCTGGCGCACGAGCGCGGCGCATGCCCCGACGCCGAAGATTACGGCATCAAGGAGCGCTTCTCGAACAAGATCGCGATTGCGCCGACGGCGTCGATCTCGATCATCTGCGGCGGCGCGAGCCCCGGCATCGAACCGATGGCGGCCAACAGCTATCTGCACAAAACGCTGTCCGGCAGCTTTGCCGTTCGCAATAAATATCTGGCACAGGCGCTCGAGAAATACGGTCGCAACGACGAAGAGACCTGGAGCGGCATCACCACGCGCGAAGGCTCGGTCCAGCATCTCGACTTCCTCACCGAACACGAAAAGCTTGTGTTCAAGACGGCGTTCGAACTTGACCAGCGCTGGATCGTCGAGCTTGCCGCCGACCGCGCCCCCTTCATTTGTCAGGCGCAGAGCCTGAATATCTTCCTGCCCGCCGACGTGCACAAACGCGATCTGCACATGATCCATTTCACGGCGTGGAAGCAGGGCGTGAAGAGCCTTTACTACTGCCGCTCGAAATCGATCCAGCGTTCGGAGTCTTCGTCGCATATGGAAGACAAGCCGGCGCAGCCGATGGCGGCAAACGACGATACGGTCGTTGACACGGTGGTGGCCGCCGAAGAAACGAAATACGAGGAATGCCTCGCGTGCCAGTAAGGCGCGGTAATAAAAGAGGGGAGATGTAGCCATGTTCGGATTCGGACGCCACGAAGTTCTTTCCGCCGCCGTCACGCAGGCGATCGAGGACGCCATCCTTTTCGGTCACATCAAGGAACTGGACACCGTTCTGGAAACGGTCGAAGGCGACAAGGATTTTCCCGAAGAACTTCTCTACGGCCTGCAGGCGCTGCGCCATTTCCGCGCCCATTACGGCAAGGACGGCGCGCTGGAG
>JAATFY010000188.1 GCA_015654915.1 Rhodospirillales bacterium | reverse complement strand
GAATGATCCTGTCGCCGGTCAGGCGGGATTTCATCAGTTCGATAAAGGCGCTGAGGCCGCCCTGAACCGTGGGATGGGGTGAGATAACCAGAACGGAAAGCGGCTGCTCCACGGCAAGTCCTTTATCGGAATTACGCGTCGGGGTCCTTTATAGGATGAACCGAGTGGAAAAGCGCGTAATTAACTTCGATGTAGCCGTCATCGCGACGGTGGAGAACATCCTCGAAAACGGAATTGCATTTGATTTCGTCGGCCACATAGGAATGCCGCGTATGAATGGTCTGGGATAGGGTTTCATCAAGCCCTGTCATCGAAACGATGATTTCAGCCTCCATTTCCTTCAGTTGCTCCGGCGTTACGCCGTAAAGCGGGCTGTGCTTGTCCAGAGGATGCATGACCGTCCATGTCAGCCGCATGATGGGCACATGGCTGCGGACGAGGCCAAGATCGTAAAACCGGCGAAACTCGCCGCCTTCCTTCGTACGTTCCTTGCGCAGCAGCGCCATCTCTATCTTGGCATTGACGATACGGTTGTTGCGCTGGTTGGCAAGGCGCAGCATGAGATGCTGCACGCCGTTGTCGGGCCCCATGACCGCGATCTCGCTGAACAAAACCCGCGCCGTCGGCTGGGAAAATTTCGCGAACAGAAGCGCGGTCGTGACGGCGAAGAACGAAAAGCCCCACAAGGCTTCGACCGACACGACGATATTGACCAGCGCGTTAAGCGGCACCATCCGGCCGTAGCCGATAGTCGCCATGGTCTGGATGCTGAAAAAGAAAGCGTCCTGAATAGAGCCCGGATGGGTATTGGCGATGCCGTCACTATTGAAATAATAGATCAGCGCAAAGAACATATTGGATAGAAAATACAGCCACACGATCAGAAGACCGAGTTTTGCCCACGGCATTGACAAAAGCTCGACATAGAGGTCGCTGAAAAAGCCGACGTTGTGCCCAACGCGAATGACGCGCGTAGGGTCGCCCTGGCGAGGCACCATGCGCGGATTACGTTTAATAGGTGGTCTGGACTTCTTGCGACGGAGCATAAACTAGGCAGTTTCGACTTCGACCAGATGGCCTCTCTTATCGTGATGCATGATCATCGTGCGCGAACGCTGCCATTTCCCTACGTCCTTGGCGTCGATGTGATACCGCTTGGCGATATCCTCGACGCTGACGGCGACCGGATCGCGGCGGCGGGTCTTCCGGCCGTAACGGATCAGATTGTAAAACGACCACGCCACGAACAGGACTTCCATCACAAGGATGACTTCGACGTAAGACACGATCGTGCCGACGATCTTGAAGCTGTTGTAATCGCTTGTGTTGCTAAAGCCGTGGAAGGTCCAGTCGATCGTGTCGCCCGCGAACACGAAAAAGTCCTTGATGAAATAGAAATAGAGCAGCCAGACCAGAATGGTCAGGATGACGTCGCGTACGCGCACCAGAAACGGCAGATTGCGTGTGGAATCGATAATATGGCGATTTTGAGCTTTCATCTGAAACCCCGATCCGGCGATTCCCACGCGGCGCGTTTACCGCGGCGGGCAAAAAAGGCTTTGGGAAGGCCGACCATGGTCGTAACCAGCGACAGCGCCCAGAAGAAAATCGGGTACCAGATGGTCCAGCCCAGGGTCCGGAGCAGTTTATGGTCGTAGCGCGATTCAATGACCAAAGCGGTCGCAAATTGCAGCAAGCTGACGGTCGCCAGCACCAAGCCCCAGAAGGCCGGCGGCCAGATCACCGGCACGTACAAATCCGGCGGCATCGGCACGTATTTGCCGATGATCCACAGCACGACGGCGATGGCGTAAGCGAAAGCCCATGTCGTACTCATGCAGAAATCGACGACCAGCATCCAGATGCGATGGTTGCGCCAGTTCCAGACGCGGGTGATGTTCTTGAAATAAACCTCGGCGCCGCCTTGTGCCCAGCGGAGTCTTTGTTTCCATAAACCGAGCATCGTTTCAGGCATGAGAATCCATGCCATGGCGCAAGGCTCATATTGAATTTGCCAATGCCTGATCTGCATGGTCCAGCTGATGTCGATGTCTTCGGTGACCATATTGAGGTCCCAATAGCCGCAATCATGCAGGGCGCGCTTGCGGAAAGCGGCAATAACGCCGGAGATGGTAAAAATCTGGCCGTAGATGCGTTGCGCGCGCTTGATCAGGCCGATAATCGACGAAAATTCGCCGACCTGAACTTTGCCAAGCAGGGAAACACGCGTACGAATGCGCGGGTTGCCGGTAACCGCGCCGACGCGCGGATTATTGACCATCGACTGGACAAGATAAGTCGACGCGTTCGGATGCAGCATGGCGTCGCCGTCGACCGTGACCAGAAATTCGCCGCGCGCGGCCATAGCACCCATACGCAATGCCATGGCTTTGCCCTGATTTTCGGCGAAATGGATGACGCGCAATTTCGGATGCTGCTTGACGAGCTCGTCCAGCACGGCGCCGGTTTCATCGCGCGACCCGTCATTGACCGCAATAATTTCGAAGTTGGTGTAGGTCTGCTGGCTGGCAGCCTCGACCACTTCGGTGACGTTCGGGCCTTCGTTAAAGCAGGGAATAAGGATCGTAATGAAGGGATAGCTTTTCAGCTTCGGCGCGACATCAGGTCCCGGGCTATGCCGTTCCCAGTGAAAGTAGAAATAAATGCCGCCCACGATCCAGACGAACGACATGAACAACGGATAGAAATAAATGAAGTCGAGAATGAACCCCGTCGACAAACAAATGAAGACGAGAAACAGGACGATGGAGAGGCCGAAAATTTTCGCGATCATGGCTGATATGTATGGGTTTGAAGTGAAAAATCTTTATATAAAATAGTCGTGTCCGGCGTATTGGTCACAAAATCGTCGGGGTAATAACCGAAATTCACGGCCCCTTCCCGCGTCAACAATTGCATTTCAGCGTCCAGCGTTTCCGCGGGAATTGCGCGGCTTTCGCCCTTGGCCTGCTTGCGCCAGTCGACGGCCTGCAACTCGAAAATCGTATGCTGCAACCCATTTGCGCGGCGCGATGCGGCAACGACGAGACGTTTCAGCCACGCGTCGCTTTGGGCTTCGGGAATATCTTCCAGACGCGGCATCGCCATAACGGCGGTATAATCATAGGAATCGAGGAACCGGTCGTAATCCTGTGCAAACCATGTCCGGTTTTCGGGATCGAGGGCCACCGGCGCATAGATATTCCGCGCCGTCAGAAGGTCCGGACGATACAGGCGGGCATGCGTGGCCAGTTCCTGCGTGAAATCGATCAGGGCCATAGTCTTGAATGCCGTCCATTTTTCCATGGTTCCCGCATCGGCACGGATTTCCTTGATGGAAGCCGGAAAACCGGCGCGGCTGTAGGCCTTCAGCGCCGAGGGGCTGGCATCTTCGAAATCCGACAACATGGCGTCGTCATGGAACAAAATACCGTCGATCGGCGCTTCCCGCGCCATATCTTCGTAAATTTCGGAAATCTTGGCGCGGGCGTTCATATCGAACGGCGAAAGGCGGCGATAGGCTTTCGGGTCGCGCTCGGCCTTGTCTGTTGCCGGATCCCATGCCAGCACCGGAGAGATATCGTCGCCCAGATCGAAAGACAGAACCGGCAGCCAGCCGAAAACCTTGACGTTGGCGCGGGTTTGCAGTTCGCGTACCGCGCGGCCGAACAGATCGGCCTGCACCGGCAGACTCTTATTCGGGAAATACAATGCGCTGGCAAGGCCGGTGCCTTTTGGGTCGGCAAAGGCCTGTAGAAACACGGCTGAGATATTCATGGCGCGAATGCGCGTTACCAGATTTTCAAGATTGCGTTCCAGCTGCGCCGGATCGGCGTCGTAAACGTAATCAAGATCAACCTGCACGACGCGCATCGGCGGCGTATCAGGCGCAGCAAACGAGTCTGCACCCCGCGCGAAAAGCAGGAGCGTTGTTACAACACTGAAGAAGACCCGCCGCATCATGATTAGAACCGCCCCACCAAATCCATGGTCAGGCTGACATCATTTTCAGGAACGCCGTCATAGGACTGGCGGCTGAAATTGACGCCGGCACCGGCTTCAAAGACCTGGTTGATAAGCACACGCTGTTCGTAACGGGCGCGGAAAACGGCGCTGGTGCCGTAGTTCTGTTCCCAATACATGCCGGGCTCAAGGCGCAAGCTGTGCTGGTAGATCGTCGTGTAACGCTGGTAAAGCACCTGCGTCGCGCGCGGACCGACCAATGCGATGAAATCGCGGCCCGGATTGTAATAGGAACGGTTGGTATTCTCGCTGTTTTGCGATTCACCCGCATCGACCAGGCCGTCGATACTGAAGTCGGGAATGGTGTAGGCGCGTTCGGCATAGCTGGCGTCGAGGCCGGTACGTGTGTTGCCGTCGGAGAATGGCATGACGTTGCCGCCGAAGCGAAGTTCGCGGCTTTCATCCTGCCGCCATACGGCATGAGCATTAACGGAATCGGCCGTGACGCCGGAATTCATCGCGCGCAAAGGCGTATCGCGCGAGAACAGTTCGCCGCTGCCCGCGACCGTCCACTGGTCGTTGATGGAATAGCTCGCTTGGCCATTCGCACCAAAACGGTCATTGCCGTGATAAAGATTGAATGTCGGCGCCGCCGAAGCCGTCCATGGGCCGTTGCGGTATTCGGCACCCGCCGTCGTGCGCGAGAAGCCGATAGAACCTTCCTGATTAGGTTCATGTTGATGGGTAAAGTATTCTCCGGCAAAAATGCGCCAGTTATAGTTGAACGGCGATGAATACAGCATCGTATCGATGCCATACGCTTCGCCGCCGGTGACGTTGGTTGTCGTCATCGGCGTAAAATCGTAACCGGCCGTGACGCGCAGTTCCGCCATATTATGCACGCGCCAGTCCCAATCGGAGCGCTGGACGGCGGGATGCTCGGGCTGGCGCCGGACGAGGTCCTGCGTCACGGCTTCGGCTTCCTTATAACGCTGCAACTGCAGGTCCATGCCGGCTATGCCGACCTGGTCATATATGTTCTTGCCGCCGGAAAGGTTGTTGCCGATCTGGTATTGCGCCAGAGCCTGCCGCGGCCAGCCGTGGGCTGCATACAGATTGCCCAAAGCTTCGTGGGATGCAGGTAAATTAGGGTTGGCCATGGCCAGCGAGACGATCCGCTGATCCGCTTCGTGAACCTGTCCGCCGAACAGGCGGGCCGAACCGGCCGCGAAGGCAGCCGTTACATAGCGAGACCTGGCCCCTGCGTCAGCCGTGCCGCCCACATTCTGCCAATAGGCTTGATCGCTCGCCAGACTGTCGATCGTCTGATAGGCGTTGTCGTAATCGTCACATTCGACATAGGCGTAGAAAAGCTGGCGACGGACGTCGAAATTCTTCGGATCGCTTTGCAGAACCGTGAGATAGATATCACGCGCCTTCTCCGGCTCATGGAGATACATATAGGCGTCGCCAACTGAACTAAGAATGTAAGGAGGGACGGTAACGCCTTCATTAATCAAACTATTATACTGGTTTACAACATCCTGCATCATGTTGCGGTTACGCAGGGCGACGATCCGGTCCAGACGCGCGCGGATAACATCCGGCTGCGCTTCGGGTCCCTGCCGCGACCATTGGTCGATCAGGCCGTTGAGCATAAGGATGGCGCGATCAGTGCCTTCGTAACGGCGAGCTTCGCTCGGCTGGTCCTGCATGCCGAGACGGATAAGATTGGCGGCCTGATCACCCTGCATGCGGCGATATTCGGCGGCAGGAATAATGCCCGGATGCTGGTCGTCGACTTGCAGCGCGACATCGGTCGAGCCCAAAGCGTTTTCCATGCGGATGATGCCGAGAATGGCTTCCTTGTTCTGGAGATCGATGCGAAGCGCGGCCTGATAATAGCCAAGCGCCTTATTATACTGGTTATATTGATAGGCGGCGTCGGCGGCAGCCAGCAAAACATCCAGCCTGTTGCCGTATTGGCCCAGATTGAAGTCGGCCTGCGCAAGCGCATTCTCTATATAGCCGCCCTCGGTGAGGGTGCGAATAACGCTGGCTGCGAACACTTCGTTGTCGGGCGAACGGCCCAAGGCGATCTGGTAGACGCCGAGCGCTTCGTTGCTCTTATGCAGGACGCGATAGGAATGGCCAACGGCGGCAAGAACGTAATCGGGTT
>JAATFY010000129.1 GCA_015654915.1 Rhodospirillales bacterium | reverse complement strand
TTAAGTCCGTGGCGGTCGGAAAAAGTGCGCACCAGAACGGACGCGATCTTGGTGCAGTGAACCGGCTTCGGCATCACGCCGAGATAATGCCGGATGGTGGCGAGTTCGGCGCGTACCGTCAGTAAATCCATCACTTTGCGCGCGAGTTCGTTGCGGTTTTCGCGCTTCAGCATATCGTCGAGCCGCGCCTTCAGTTTATGCAGATGCAGGACGTCCGACGCCGCATAGGTCATCTGGTCCTGCGTGAGTGTCGCGGCGCCCCAGTCGGAGGTCTGCTGCTCCTTCGACAGATCGAGGCTGATGAGATCGCGCGTCAGGTCTTTAAGTCCGTGGCGGTCGGAAAAAGTGCGCACCAGAACGGACGCGATCTTGGTGCAGTAAAACGGATTCGACTTGAAGCCGAGATAATGCGGGATGGTGGCAAGGTCGGCGCGCGCGAAATGAAACAGCTTGGTCACTTTCGGATCGCTCATCAGTTTTTTGAGATTGGGCGCCGCATATTGTCCGGCGGCGAACTGCACCAGATGCGCGTTGCCGTCCCCCGCCGAAAGCTGCACGACGCACAGCCGGTCGCGCTCCCAGTTCAGACCCATCGATTCCGTATCGACGGCGACGCTATCGCCGAAGGAAAGACTAGCAGGAATATCGCCTTGATGGAGAGTAATGGCCATTTACGGTTGCCTGTTTTCTTTAGAGTGACCAGTCCGCCTTCGCTTCGCTTCGGCGTGACAGCCTTCGCGCAGAGAGTGCGGCCCGCCAAGCCGTAGCGCCGTCAGGCGCGAAGGCTGGTGCCCAGGAAGAGACTCGAACTCCCATACCCTTGCGGGTGCTAGCACCTGAAGCTAGTGCGTCTACCAATTTCGCCACCTGGGCCCAAGGTTCAGCCGCCTAAACTAGGCATTATGCCGCCAAACCGCAAGGCCGGTTTGGTAGGGCGGATGCGGGGAAAAGTCAAGCAACTCCGGCCCTTGCTGTGATCATGGCTTGATCCTATCTTGCCTGCCGGACAAGTTTTCGGGGATCGGCAACGTGGCAGACATCAGGCAGATCACCATCTTCGGCGCCACCGGTTTTATCGGGCGGCATGTCGTGCGGCGTCTGGCAAAGACGAATGCTGTTATCCGCGTGCCGACGCGCGACGCGGAAAAAGCGCTGCTGCTGAAACCGATGGGCAATATCGGCCAGATCGTGCCGATATCCTGTTCCGTGCGCAGCGACGGTTCGGTCGCCAACGCCATCGGCAATTCGGATGTGGTTATCAACCTGACCGGCATTTTGTTTGAAAGAGGACGTAATAA
Source organism: Rhodospirillales bacterium (assembly GCA_015654915.1). Lineage (GTDB taxonomy): Bacteria > Pseudomonadota > Alphaproteobacteria > UBA9219 > UBA9219 > JAATFY01. The sequence goes on along the minus strand of JAATFY010000129.1, from coordinate 4,943 downwards.
TTTTCAAGCCGTGCATGTCGAAGCCGCGGCGCGGATCGCGCGTCTGGCCAAGGATCACGGCGCGAAACGTCTTGTGCATATTTCGGCGCTAGGGGCCGATGCGGCGTCGAAATCCGAATATGCGCGCAGCAAGGCAGCGGGCGAGAAAGCGGTCGGGGCTTTCTTTCCGAACGCCACGATTTTGCGGCCTAGTATTGTTTTCGGGCCCAAAGACAATTTTTTCAATATGTTCGCGACGCTGGCGAAATATTTGCCATTTTTGCCGCTGATCGGCGGCGGGGTGACGAAATTCCAGCCGGTCTATGTCGGCGATGTCGCGCAGGCGGTTGAGAACGCGCTGGAGAAAATGGAAACGGCCGGCGCGGTGTTCGAGCTTGGCGGGCCGCAGGTCTATAGTTTCCGCGAATTGCTGGAAACCATGATGGATGTCACCGGCCGCCATCGGCGCTTTATCAATATGCCGTGGCCGATAGCCAAACTGCATGCGGCGCTGCATGAAATGCTTCCGTTGCCGCGCCCGCTGATTACGCGCGATCAGGTAGAATTATTGAAGACCGATAATGTTATCCGCGATGGCCGCGCCAAAACCCTGCGCGATCTCGGCATCGCGCCGACGGCGCTGGAACTTATCCTGCCGACCTATCTGGGCAGGTTTCGTCCGGCTGATTTAAAACTTGTCGGTTAAAGTTATTCCATCCGCCTAGGCTGGAGCGAACTCCCGTTTGAATAAACGGGGCCGCATGGCTGCGAGAATCGGCGTTTCGGTTTCCGGGCCGGGCGCGGCGGCAATCACATGATATTCTCCGTTGCGTACACCACCCGAGGTGTTATCCACCGCGTCCGTTGAAATCACAAAACCAAGTTCATTTATAAAAGATTCCACGCTTTCCACGCCGTATCTGCTGTAGGGCGCGACACGCTCCTGTTTGCTTGCATGGTTCGTATAAAAATCTACGTCATCCATCTCTGACGTAATGGGAAGAAAATCATCAAAGTCGTTTTTTGTTACGCCGTCAAAGCTCAAACATACTAAGGCATCTTTAGCGGCTATGTCTCGAATATTGACTAGGGCCGTGCGGAAATCGTTCGGTGAGAGAAAATGCGCTACATTGCGGAAACTGACAAAATCGACCTGCATGCTATCAAAAAGTGCGGGAGCAAGTTCAACAACATTTTTTTCTATAAAGTGAATGGATGTGCCGCAGGATTCTCTTCTGAGAATATTGTTTATGGCGATAATGTGCTCAGTGCGGTCGCCGATGTCGGCGGCAAATATTGTATCAAATATGCCGGTTTTTGCGATAAACTTGGCTCGATAGCCCGTACTGCAGCCTATGTCGAGCGCCGCCCGTGGTTTATCCGGACATCGTGGCACTCTGCCAAATCGAGCCAGCAAAAGATTATCGACATGCTGATCAACCGTGTCACGTGTCCATTCGTAGTCATAAAAAAGGCCATTCGAACCGAAATTTTTTGCGTTTTTAGAAGGCATGCCGTAAACAATCCCGAAATTTAAGACCAAATATAAAATGAACGCAGAAAAGTGTCTTAACCCCTTTATCCCGATTCTAAAAAGACCAAATTCTTGCTGCACTGCACAATAAATCAGGACGGACGGGCGGCTCTTTTCGGGCGATCCCGTCCTGCAATTCTGCGGACAGGATGCGGAGCGGCATCGCTTTCCGCACCGGCAATTTCTCCGCCCATATCGGCGTTTTCATCCTCGCTCCGATTTAAAATCCGTTCGCGGTAGGCTTCGATTTTTCCACCAAGCGTCAGAATCTGTTCGGCGTCTGCCTCGGTGATATATTTCCGTGTGCAACCGAACGTCCGGATCTCGCTTATGACATCGACCAGATTTTGATGGTAAGGTGTGGTTACCCCATCATCGAACAGAAGGCGTCTCTCCCATTCACGTGGGTTATTCCGGAATTCACGAGGAATAACCGCGCCGCCGGGACAAAAAACTTCCATATCGTTTTGAAGCACACCGCGGGGAAGTTTAAGCGCGGTTTTTGCCGTTAGTTCCGCGAATTCGATAAAACGTTCGAGATTGATCGGCTCGGCAGCACGCGCAACGGCCTTCTTCGTCCATGCGCCTATGATGCTTTTCGTGTCGGTCATGATATTTGCTTCTTTTCAAAATCGGCGCTTGGTTTCAATACGTTATTTATACCACGCACCTTTGCAACTAAAGCGCGTATTAAAAACATATAATAAAATCAGTGTGTTATAAGGTACTTACTCCACCGAGTAATTCGGCGCTTCGGCGGTGATCTGCACGTCATGCACATGACTTTCGCGCAGGCCGGCGCCTGTGATGCGCACGAACTTCGCGTTCTTCTGCAAATCCGCGATCGAGGCCGAACCGGTATAGCCCATCGCCGCACGCACGCCGCCCATCATCTGGTGGATGATTTTATATACGGCGCCCTTGTAGGGAACGCGGCCTTCGATGCCTTCCGGCACCAGCTTGTTCGCGTCGCTTGCTTTCTGGAAATAACGGTCGGCGGAGCCGTCGGCCATCGCGCCGACGCTGCCCATGCCGCGGTAGCTTTTATAGGAACGTCCCTGGAACATGACGACTTCGCCCGGCGCTTCGTCGGTGCCGGCAAAAAGCGATCCCAGCATCACGGCGTCCGCGCCACCCGCCAGAGCCTTGGCGATCTCGCCGGATTAACGGATGCCGCCGTCGCCGATGACGGGGACATTCTGCTTATGGCACGCCTCGGCGACATTCATGATCGCGGTCAGTTGCGGCACGCCCACACCGGCCACGATGCGCGTGGTGCAGATGGAGCCGGGACCTATGCCGCCCTTAACCGCGTCAGCGCCCACATCCATCAAAGCTTTGGCGGCGTCGGCTGTCGCGATATTTCCGGCGATGATCTGTGTGGCGTTCGACAGTTTCCGCACATGTTTGACTTGCTCGATCACGCGCGCGGAATGGCCGTGCGCGGTATCGACGACGATCACATCGCAGCCGGCTTCGATCAAAGCCGTGGCGCGGTTCAACCCATCGGAGCCCGTGCCGACAGCCGCCGCCGCGCGCAACCGGCCTTTTTCATCCTTGCAGGCGTTGGGAAACAGCCGCGCTTTTTCGATATCCTTCACGGTGATGAGGCCGATACAACGATAGGCATCATCGACGACCAGAAGTTTTTCGATGCGATGCTTGTGAAGCAGGCGTTTCGCCTCGGCATGATCGACGCCTTCGCGCACGGTGACGAGATTGTCTTTCGTCATCAACTCGGCCACCGGCTGCTGCATGTTGCTGGCGAAGCGCACATCGCGGTTGGTGAGTATACCCGCAAGCTTGCCGGACGGTTTTTCGACGACGGGGATACCGGAGATTTTGAAATCCGCCATCAGGCGAAGGGCGGCGGCCAGCGGCGCATCGGGCGTGATGGTAATCGGGTTGACCACCATGCCGGATTCGTAGCGCTTGACCTTGCGGACTTCCTCGGCCTGATCGGCCTCTTTCATGTTGCGGTGAATGACGCCGATGCCGCCGGCTTGTGCCAGCGCAATCGCAAGCGCGCTTTCCGTCACCGTATCCATGGCGGCGGAAATCAGCGGAATGCCGAGCGTGATGGTCTTGGTCAGGCGCGTGGCGGTGTTGACGTCGGCGGGCAGCACAGAGGATGCCGCCGGAACCAGCAGCACATCGTCAAACGTCAAAGCTTCAGGAAATTGCGCCATACACTGCCCTGTACCCGTTGGGTTTCAAATGTTGGCGGCTATGTATAACGGATGGACGGGCAGGGGGGAAGGGGTATGTTTTGGCTTTAGTTTCATTCAGTTACTGACTTATTGGAGCATTTATCATTCCGATAGAGCCCAACGGGTTCCCCTCCCCTTGCGGGAGGGGTTGGTTAGGGGAGGGGTACAAAAACTTATGGCCGGTTATGTACGCTTGTCCGACCACAAAAATTCGCCCGATGATGCACGACGAGCGAAGGAGCTCCGGCATGCATCTTCCTTTGTCGAGCAGACTCTCTGGCATGAACTGCGTATTGCTGCGAAGCCAACGAATATCCGCTTCCGGCGACAGCATCCTGTTCACCCTTATATTGTCGACTTTATATGCTTGAAACTTCACCTGATTATCGAAGTCGACGGCAGTTCGCACGACACATCGTTCGAGTGCGACAAAGAACGTGAAAATTATTTGAAGAGGCTCGGTTACGAAATTATGCGTTTTACGAATGGTGACGTAATGACTAACCGCGACGGCGTTATTCAAGCGATACTAAGCCGTGCTGCGGAACTTTCGATTTCCCTTCATGTACCCCTCCCCTAACCCCTCCCGCAAGGGGAGGGGAACGCAGCGGTCTTCATTTCAAGTGATTTAATAAGAAGCAACGCTTGCGCGGGAATGACAAAACTTACTGCCCCATGCCTGCTTTGACGACTTCGGGGCCCACCTTGCTCTCGAACTTTTTGAAGTTCTCGGTGAACAGGGTGACCAGTTTCTGCGCCGTGGCATCATACGCCGCCTTGTCCTGCCAGCGCGAACGCGGGGTAAGGATGTCGGACGGTACGCCTTCGCAGGCTTCGGGGATCATCAGGCCGAACTTGCCGTCGGCGACGAATGTGGCTTTCGCCAACTCGCCCGACAGGGCCGCGCGTAGGAGGGTGCGCGTGACGTTGATCGGCATGCGCTGGCCCACGCCCGCGCCGCCGCCGCTCCAGCCGGTATTCACCAGCCAGCAATTCACTTTATGGAACGCGATTTTCTGGCCGAGCAGTTTGGCGTAGACGTCAGCCGGACGCGGCATGAACGGCGCGCCGAAGCAGGCCGAGAATGTCGCTTGCGGTTCGGTCACGCCTTTTTCGGTGCCGGCGACTCGTGCGGTATAGCCCGACAGGAAGTGGTACATCGCCTGTTCCGTCGTCAGCTTGCTGATGGGAGGCAGGACGCCGTAAGCGTCGCAGGTCAG
>JAATFY010000229.1 GCA_015654915.1 Rhodospirillales bacterium | reverse complement strand
AGGATCGCGCCGATCAGCTGGCCGATCCGGCCGTCCGCAAAGCTCTTTCCGCCATGGCCGACAAGTTGATTTTCTTCCGCTGCGACAACGAGAAAGCGCTCGCCACGGGGCTCGAGTTGGGCATCAGCAAGTTTCAGGGCTGGCTGATCGATGATGCCGTTTTGAAACGCCCATAAAAATTTCGTGTGAAATTAAAAAACATTCTTGACAAAAACGGCGATTTTCTGCTGTTATTGTCGCGTTGGACTGATCCACCATGACGGATTCGCGGGATTTGACAGGAGCAGCTTGCTGCCGCGTTACCAATAGCTAAAGCGCCACAGACAAAGAGCTTTTGGCTCCGCACTGTGGTCCCCTGGCGGGTGATCAGTTTGTGCCGGAGCTTTTTTTATACCTCCTCCACACCTTCGGATCGCCCACGTTGAAGCCGCCTTCGGGCTGTTTCAGCTCAAGGGCTTTGTTGTCCCGCCTTTTCAAGGGACGGCAATACCCGCCGCAAGGCGGGTTTTTGAAGGAGAGTATTATGACAACAAGACCAACAGAAGTTTTTGCTTTGCTGAAAAACGAGCGAGCATTGGATGTCTGGACCGAGGCAGGCTCAGAAGCGACATCGAGCAGTCCTGTCGTGCGCAGTATTATTGATAATGGTCTGGGTTTTGTGGCCCTAGGCACATCACATCCCCAGGATGAAACTCAAGAACGGATTATCCGTTTGCATACAACCGATCCGGAGCGTGCAACCACGATTCTTAGCGGACTATCCAGCGTTGTCAAAGTTGCGCCAAGCTTTCAGGCTTTAACGCACGCTTAACGTTCTTAAGAAGCTTTTTTAGCTTTGAGCAATTGAAGGACAAAGGCCTGACCCACCTTATACGGGTCCGCGGGATTTGACAGGAGCAGCTTGCTGCCGCGTTACCACTAGCTAAAGCGCCACAGGTAAAAAGCATCTTTGCTTCGCGCTGTGGTCCCTGACGGGTGATCACGCCTCGTTCGCGGGGCAAATGTGCCGGAGCTTTTCTTTCTCCTTCGCATCCTCTGATCGCCCACCGGAACGGTTGTTTCAACCGCTCCGGCCCAAGGGCTTTTGCCGTTCCGGCATGAAGGGGACGGCGCATGCGTTGCGAGGAGAAAAACATGTCTTATATCTTTAACGTCGCCGTCATCGGAAATGGAACCACGGCTGTCAACGCGCAGGCCGCGCTGGCCGCGCGTCTCCGGCAAAGTCCGGTGCCGCTGCCGTTCATCCAAACGACTATCTTCGGCAACGAGCGGGAGGAGGATTGCGGCCGGGGCATTGCCCATGGCGCCCTCGGCGGCATCTTCGGGAATTTCACGGAATCGGCCGATCATGCCGATTACGGCTCGGTCAAAGGCGCGTTCCGCCGCTATGCTGCCGCGCGGCTGGGCCGACCGCCAGATGCTATTACCCGTGTTACCCGCCAGCTTGTCGGCGATTTTCATACCCGCCGTTCCGTGGAACTGAAACAGAACGTGGATCCGTTTGGCACCAGCGTCGCCTATCAGAAGGCCTGCGTAACGGATGTGCGACCGACGCTTGACGGCCACGCGGTGCTGGCTGGCCAGAAAGTCAGGACGCAGGCCGGCAGCGCGATACTGGCCGGGCGTAAAGTTATCGGCAACGCCGATCATGTGGTGCTCGCAGTAGGAGATATTTTGTCCACACGCTTCGGCAGCACCATTCCGCGGCGGGCGGGACAGATTGAAGACGTCTATAACGGGCAGGTTTTTGGCTCTCCCCATCACGCCCTTCCGCATATTCTTGGCAATAACGGCACCGACCGGGTGATCGTGGCGCTCGGCACACGCTCTTCCTTTGTCGATCTGGCGAACGGGCTGATCGCCAACGGATTCAGAGGAAAAATCATCGGCATCTCCACGACTGGCCAGACGCCGTGGCAGGCGCGGGACGAAGTTTACCCGCTTACTTTCCTCAAGAAAGACCGGGAGTTCGGAACGGTGCGGGAAGTCCTTGCGGCGCTCGGCGTTGAACTTTCGGTGGCGCGGGAAAAAGGCGCCTATGTTCCGGACGGCCTGCTGAAGAACGTCGCCGCTCAGCAAGGCGGGGACGAGCCGAAACGCCTTACCGGCGATTTCGATTTCAGGGAGGAAGCCGCCAAAGCCGATCGCTTGACTTACCACAGCGTCGCGCAATCCGTGGATTGGGAAAAGATTTACGAAAATCTCATCGATGATAACGAACGCGATCTTTTCCGGAAGGTGTTAAGCGACTTCATCCTCTATAATCGCGTCAACACGATCATGTCGGAAGATTTCCGCACCTTCGCCGCCAATGTCGCCAGCGGCGCCGTGGAAATCCGCAAGGACAGCTTTGCGATCATTAGTGTACGCCCTTCCCTTGACGGCCGCATTCGCATTCCGCTGCAAAGCGGTGGGGCAATCGATGCCGACGCCATCGTCAACTGCGCTATCGGCCCCGCATCCTCATATGAACAAATCGAACATAGCCCCTTGCTGCAAAACCTCGTGGAACAGGGCGTTTTGCAGCCGCGTCCCGGCACCGGCTTCGCTGTCAACGGGGCTCATCAGGACAGGATCAGCCTGCTTGGCGTGCAGGCGCGACCCTATCCTTTTTCGAGCCTCGGGATCGAAACCAACGGCAGGCAGGCCGAAGCGTGGGCTTCTGCGTTGGCCGAGAAACTCGCGGGCTCGGTCGATCCGTCAACCGACCCACGGCACATCGATCCACGTTTTGAGCGGAAAGGATTCGGCCATGACTGAAACACTTTCCATCACCGAAGGCGGCAATAAGGAAGACACCTACCGCGCGCTTCTGCCGCAGATCGAGGCGGTGATCGCAGGCACGGACGACCTGATCGCCAACCTCGCCAATGTCGCCGCGATCCTGAAACAGGCGTTCGGTTTTCACTGGGTGGGGTTTTACCGGACGACCGGCCCGGGAATGCTTACATTGGGCCCATTTCAGGGGCCGCTAGCATGTGTATTCATCCCGTTCGGCAAAGGCGTGTGCGGGACAGCTGCGCAAGACCGGAAAACGGTACTGGTGCCCGATGTCGAAACATTCCCCGGGCACATCGCCTGCAGCAGCCTGTCAAAGTCGGAAATAGTCGTACCATTGGTGCATCGGGGACAAACGCAGCTGATCCTCGATATCGACAGCGCCGAACCCGATGGTTTCGATGCCGCCGATCAGACATGGCTCGAAAAAATCGTCGCGCTGATCGCTAGGCAGCATTTCTGCACATAGGCATTGGCATGGACAAATCATTCCGCTTCGACGTTGAGCCCGTGGTTACAGATTTAGGGGTGAAGGTAAAATGTTTCCTGATGAAAGGGCTGGATAATATTTCGCCGTCTCCGGACTTCGAGGCGTTTCGTCTTGCCGAACTGGCGCGGCTCAAAGGTGATTTATCGGAAGATAACATACAGAAGAATGATATTCTGGCCGGTTTCCGGACATTGCATGAGAAAGTGGGCAAGACCGGCAAACGCTGGACATCCTCGCCGGAAAATCTGGGAAAAATGCTTCTGGCGACATCGACGCTGCCGGACATCAACAAAATCGTGAATATCTATAATCTCGTCTCGTTGCAGACAAATCTTGCCCTTGGCGCGCATGATCTTGAGAAGATAACCGGCAACGTCACGTTAAGATTGACAAATGGCACGGAAAAAGTCTGGCCCATCGGCGCAAAGGAGGCGGAAAAAATCAGCGCGGGCGAATATGCCTATTGCGACGATGCCAACGAGGTCATTTGCCGGCTTGAAGTGCGTCAGGTCGAAAAAACCAAGGTGCTGCCGCAGACAAAAGATATTTTCTTCATCGTGCAGGGCAATCCGAACATATCCGATGGCTATATCGATGAGACAACCGGCAGCCTGATTCAGCTTTTACAGAAATACGCAGGGGGTGTTCATGAAGAGCTTTAAAACACGGCTGCTGCCCTTTTTGTGCAACAACCTTGCCGTCTTTGCCGCAGGCTGCCTTTATAAGGCGGGAACACACATCGATTGAACGGAGAATCCTATGCCCGTTATTGTCAATTCTCAGGAACCGCATCCTTTTCTGCCGTCGCTCGGCGATCCGGGCGCGATCGAAGCCGACCGCGCACGGCATCAGGACATCAGGCCGATGGAAATCGCCATCATCAATCTGATGGCCGACAAAATGACCACGGAAAAACAGTTGGCGGCGTGGCTCGGCCATGCGCCGATTCAGATCAGCCTGACTTTCGCCGCGCCCGATACTTACATCAACGACGTACGCGGAGGCCGCGAAACCACCAATACGCCGGCCGATCATATCCTGAAATTCTATAACGGCTGGAGCGAGATCAAGGACCGCAAGTTCGACGGGCTGGTCGTCACCGGCGTCAACGCGCTGAAACCGACAGTCGGCGAGGAGAAGATGTGGCCGGAAATCAGAAAAATTCTTGCCTGGTCCGACACCAACGTTCTGTCGTCGCTGTTTCTGTGCTGGGGCGCCAAGGCGGCGCTAAAGCATTTTCACGATATCGAAAGCTATCGCGGGGAACAGAAACTCTTCGGCCTTTTTGAGCACCGGCTTACCTCCGACAAAACCGGCCTGCTGTTCGGCCTGCCCGATGTCTTTCCGGCTCCCGTCTCGCGCTGGAAAAGTCCGCGGCGGGAAGATATTCTCGCGCATCCCGAACTTGAAATCGCCGCCGATTCGAAAGAGGCCGGTCCCAACATGCTCGTGGAATCCAGTGCTTATGAGGATGGAGAAAAACTTTACGCCCGCCGGGTTTATATCCTTAACCACCCCGAATACGGCACCGACACGCTGAAAAGGGAATATGAGCGCGACCGCATCGGAAATCCGGAGACGCCGCTGCCTCTGCATTATTTTCCCGGCGATGATCCGGCGCAAATGCCCGTCAATAGCTGGCGATATACGGCCAGTATTTATTCCAATTGGGTGAAAAACATCTACGGAGCCACGCCTTACGATATTGCAAACGTGCCGAGGCCCTTTCTGCAACAGAGGCCTTTAGCAAGGCCGATACTTTAGCCGAACACGCCGGACGGCTATATCGACCACACGGCGGCAGAACTGGTCGAACTTTTGAAAAAAATATGCCGGTGGCGTCTATGAAATTCTATAATTATATGTTAACAAATGGATATCTGAAAACCGTATGAAACAAGAGAGAATTTCTCTATAATTCGCGAAACTTGAATTTTCCAAAGAGCTTGAAGTTGAAATGAAAATTTTAGAACCGCGATTCAGAAGGCCCGAAGGCTACATTCAGGCCAGCTACCGCAACGCGAGCGGTGCGCATATCCGCTACGGCTCCCTTAAATCGAATCATGAAAGGGCGGTTGCCGTTTTCATCGGCGGTCAAACTGGCATTATCGAAGAAGAGTTTGAAAATGCGCTCAACTTGGCGGCGCTGGGCATCACCACGCATTTCGTCGAACGCCACGGCGATGGCGGCTCGGAGCGCTGCTATGCGGATCCGCAGAAACCCCCGGCATTGCCGCATGAATCGCACGTTGCAGACCTTAACCAGTTTATCACCGAAATTGCCGCACCCGCGCCCGACCGTCCTCTCCTAGGCATCGGTCACTGCCTTGGGGGTTTAATCACTCTGCGTACAATGCAGGCACATGATAATTTGTTTGATCATTGTATTTTGACATCGCCCATGTTGGGCATGCTTTGGCCGCGCGCCAATGGCGATCAGAAAGAAGCCGAGTGGGCTGCCCGCGATATTACACAGGAAAATGAAACGGCCTATATCGGCAGGGCCCGCGACTGGTCGTGGGAACTGGCGGAAAAACTTATAGCCACTGACCAGACATCGCACGACCCCGTGCGCGGCTCACTCCACCACTACCTGCGCCGTGATAATCCCGATCTCCGGCTGGGAGGAATAACCGAAGGCAATGTTATTCAGAATTCCCGTTCACTCCGTACGCTGTTTCAGCCCGGGGTCTTGGAGGCGATTCAAACGCCGATAACTATTATCTCAGCGCCTAACGACGTTATCAGTGATGTTCATCGTCATTGGCAAGCAGCCGCGCAGTTGCATGCAGGACGTATTATCTCCATTCCCGATGCCCGTCATGGCTTGTGGCGCGAGGCCGATGCATGGCGCGACCAGTTACTGGGTCATGTCGATGCGATAGTAACGGAGACATGCAAAACCCAAATGCCGCGCCGCGTAAAAGCGGCACTTTGGAAAAGCGCGCCTTAAAAGTTAAAAACTACCCGAACACGCGTCCGTAATTTTCGAGGAACGCTTTCAGCTTCGCCTCGGTCTCGGGCTTGATCTGCTTGTCGGTGCGGATCGCGGCCAGAATGTCCGAGCCCTTCCCGCGCAGGTCGCTGAGCAGGCCGGTTTCATAGCGCTGGATGTCCTCGACCTTGACCTTGTCGAGGTAACCTTTCACGCCCGCATAGATCACGCAAACCTGTTCTTCGACCAGCAGCGGCGCGTATTGCGGCTGCTTCAGAAGCTCGGTCAGACGGCGGCCGCGGTTCAGCAGTTTTTGCGTCGCCGGATCGAGGTCGGATGCGAATTGCGAGAAGGCTTCCATTTCGCGGAACTGCGCGAGTTCCAGTTTGATCGAACCCGCGACTTGCTTCATCGCCTTGATCTGCGCGGCGGAACCGACGCGGCTGACGGAGAGACCGACATTGATCGCCGGACGCACGCCCTTATAGAAAAGGCCGGTTTCTAAAAAGATCTGCCCGTCGGTGATCGAGATGACGTTGGTCGGGATATAGGCCGACACATCGCCCGCCTGCGTCTCGATGATCGGCAGCGCCGTTAATGATCCGCCGCCCAGTTTGTCATTCATTTTCGCCGCGCGTTCCAGCAGACGCGAATGCAGATAGAACACGTCGCCCGGGTAGGCTTCGCGGCCCGGCGGACGGCGCAGCAGCAAGGACATCTGGCGGTAAGCCACGGCCTGCTTCGACAAATCGTCGTACACAATCAGCGCATGCATGCCGTTGTCGCGGAAAAATTCGCCCATGGCGCAGCCAGTGTAGGGTGCGAGGAACTGCAAAGGCGCCGGTTCCGACGCCGTCGCGGCGACGACGATGGAGTATCTCAGTGCGCCTGCGTCTTCCAGAGTTTTTACAATCTGCGCGACGGTCGAGCGCTTCTGCCCGATGGCGACATAGATGCAATAAAGTTTTTTGGATTCATCCGTTCCTTCATTAGCGGCTTTCTGGTTGATGAAGGTATCAAGCACGACGGCGGTCTTGCCGGTCTGGCGGTCGCCGATAATCAGCTCGCGCTGACCGCGTCCGACCGGCACCAGTGAATCGATGGCCTTGAGGCCCGTCTGCATCGGCTCATTCACCGACTGGCGCGGAATGCTGCCGGGCGCCGTGACTTGAACGCGCGTCCTCTTGACATCTTTCCACTGACCCTTGCCGACGACTGGGTT
>JAATFY010000189.1 GCA_015654915.1 Rhodospirillales bacterium | reverse complement strand
GCCTTACTCGATCTGGCGCAAGAGGCAGCGCAATAACGTGGCGTTCGAGCAATTGTCCGACATCATGGCCTTCCGCATCATGGTCGATAATATCGAGCATTGCTATCAGGCGCTCGGCGTCATTCATAGCCGCTATCACGTTGTGCCGGGCCGGTTCAAGGATTACATCTCGACGCCGAAACCCAACAAATACCAGAGTCTGCATACCGGCATCATCGGTCCCGAGAAGCAGCGCATCGAAATCCAGATCCGCACGTCAAACATGCATGAAGTTGCCGAACTCGGCGTCGCGGCGCACTGGGCCTATAAAACCGGCGAGCAGCGCGCCGACGGCTTGCAATACCGCTGGCTGCGCGAGTTGCTGGATATTGTCGAGCATGCGCAGAAACCGGAAGAGTTCCTCGAAAACACCAAACTGGAACTGTTTCAGGATCAGGTGTTCTGCTTCTCGCCGAAAGGCGACCTGATTGCCCTGCCGCGCGGCGCGACGCCGGTCGATTTTGCCTATGCCGTGCATAGCGGCGTCGGCGACACCTGCGTGGGCGCCAAGGTCAACGGACGCATGGTGCCGTTGCGCACAGTCTTGCGTAACGGTGATCAGGTCGAGATCGTCACCCAGAAAGGCGGTACGCCGTCGCCCGCATGGGAACGTTTTGTTGTCAGCGGCAAGGCCAAATCCTGCATCCGCCGCTTTATCCGCGCCCAGCAGCGCACGGAATTCGTGCTGCTCGGCAAGTCGATGCTGGAGAAGCTTTGCAAGCAGGAAGGCGTTGATTTTTCGGAAAAAATCTTCGAAGCCATCACCAAGAACTTCCAGAGTGCAACGCTTGAGGATCTTTATGCCAATATCGGCGCTTCGTTGCAGCCGTTGCGCGATGTTTTTAATGCCGCTTACCCGAACCATCAACCGAAACCCGTCGCGAAAGTCCGGAAGGTCAGCGAAAAAGCCGCAGCCGCCAAGACGAAAGCGGCGCAGGGAACGCATGCGCCGCTGACGCTCAAGGGGCTTATTCCCGGCATGGCGGTGCATTACGCGCGTTGCTGCCATCCTTTGCCGGGGGATTCCATCGTCGGCATCGTCACGACCGGCAAGGGCGTCACGATCCACACCACCGATTGCGAAACGCTGGAAAGCTTCGCGCGCACGCCGGAACGCTGGATCGACGTAGGCTGGAGCGATACCCACGGCGAGGAAGCGGCGCTTGTCGGACGATTGACCGTCGTTCTTACCAACCAGCCGAACAGTTTCGGCACCCTGACGACGGTGATCGGCAAGAACAGCGGCAACATCACCAACCTCAAGATCATCAACCGCACGCCGGAATTCTTCGACATTCTGGTGGATATCGAGGTGAAGGACGTCAAGCACCTGACGAACATCGTCGCCGCCTTGCGCGCCAACGCCGCCATCAATTCCGTCGAACGGACCAAGGGCCGCTAAGGCCGGTTACATTATAATGAACTGCCGGAAGACTATATCGAGCACCGGCACCGGATAGCTGCTGGAATTGACTTCCTTCAGCAGTTCCTTGCGCAGCATGGGCAGGGCATTCGGCTTCCGGATAGCGTCGATATCCATTTTCCGGACATAGGACACAAGGCGGTCGGTGACCCGCGACTGGAAATCTTCCATTCGCGCCATGTTTTTCTGCTCGATCTCGAGGCTTATATTCATGCGCAGCTGGCCGCGTTGGCCGTTTGTCGAGGCCATGGACATGTCCATTTGCGGCAGGGCGACGAAACCGACGTCCGTCACGAATTTCTTGTTTGCAAGAGCGGCATGTTGTTCCTGCGAACGGATCGTGTAATCGCTCAGCATATAGCCCAGACCGGCAAGAACGATCAGCGCCATTACATAGGCGACGAGAAAGGGGTTGATCTTGCGTATCGTCATGTCATGCCCGTTGCAGGGGGGGAAATTACATGCACTAAAATGGCCGAATGATTCCGCGATTTACTCGTTGCATTCTAGACAGGTATCCTTAAGGTTTCTTTGATAAATCGCGCGCCTTTGCGGTAATTAAATCGAACCAAGTTAGTTCGAATTTCGAAGTTTTCATCTTGGCAATATTGCCCGTTACGGACTAACATCGGCGCATGGCAAAAATCATCGTATCTATCGGTTCGGATCATCGCGGCTTTCAGCTCAAGGCGCGCTGCATCGCATGGTTAAAGGATCATGGATATGAGCCCAAAGACCTCGGTACAAACAGCGAGGAACGCTGCGATGCGCTGGATTTCGCTAAAAAACTGGCGGAAGAATTTAAATCAAATGCCAACCAATTCGGGGTTCTGATCTGCGGCACGGGGCAGGCGATGGCGATGACCGCCAACCGTTACCGCAACATCCGCGCGGCGCTGTGCACGACAAAAGACGTGGCCCGCCTGTCGCGGGGACATAACGATGCGAATGTACTGGTGGTGGGCGCCGAAGTTATTAACGAGGCCGTTGCTCTGGAATGTCTCGATGTTTTCCTTGCGACGAAATTTCTCGGCGGCCGTTATGCCGAGCGGCGCGACAAGCTCACCGAACTGGGCGGACTCTCGCTTACGCCGCCGACCGGGCCTTATGATCGAAAGGGCGGTCTTTCGTAACCCCCGGCACCGGGAAACGGTCGCAGATCGCCTTGGTTTCCTCGCGCAGCTTCGCCAGCGTCGCCGCATTGTCGGCGGCGCGTAATGTGCGCAACATCAACCCGCCGAGCTGTTTCATCTCGTTCTCGCCCATGTCGCGCGCGGTGGCGGCAGGCGTGCCAAGGCGGATTCCGCTCGGCTTCAGCGGCGGCAGCGGATCGTCAGGGATCATCTGCTTATTCAGCGTGATGCCTGCCGCATCCAGCGCCTTTTCGGCGATATCGCCGCTCAGGTTGAACCACGCGACCGTGTTGACGACCATCATGTGATTGTCGGTGCCGCCGGTAACCAGTTGTGAGCCGCCTTCCATCAAGGTCGTCGCCAGTATCTTGGCATTCTTGATGACGTTGCGGGCATAGAGCTTGAAATCGTCGGTCGCGGCCAGCTTCATGGTCAGCGCTGTCGCCGCCACCTGATGCATATGCGGTCCGCCCTGAAGGCCGGGGAATACGGCCTTATCGAGCGCGGGGCCATGCTGTTTCTTGGCGAGGATCATGCCGCCGCGCGGGCCGCGCAGGGATTTATGCGTCGTGGTCGTCATGACGTCGAAGCCGAAATCCATCGGATTGGCCAGGGCATCGCCGGCGATCAAGCCGCCGATATGGCTGACATCGGCAAATGTGAGCGCCCCGATTTCGTCGGCGATCTTCTTGAAGCTCGCGTAATCCAGTTCGCGCGGATAAGACGAGAAGCCGCATAGAACCATCTTCGGTTTATGCTGCTGCGCCAGAGTGCGTACCTTGTCGAAATCGATTTTGCCGGAGGGCTGCTCGGTTTTATAGCGCACGAAATTGAATATCTTGCTCATGTGCGACACGGGCGCGCCGTGCGTCAGATGGCCGCCATGCGACAGATCCATGGCGAGGATCGTGTCGCCCGGCTGCAGCAGTCCGAAATAGACCGCCTGATTCATCGGCGAGCCGCTCAGCGGCTGCACGTTGGCATATTCGGCGCGGAACAGCGCCTTGGCGCGGTCGCGCGCCAGATTTTCGACGATGTCGGTATTTTCCTGCCCGCCGTAATAGCGGCGGCCGGGATAACCTTCCGAATATTTGTTGTTAAACACCGAGCCGAGCAGGGCGTAGACTTCAGGGAAGCAATAATTTTCCGAAGGGATCAGCTCAATGCCTTCGCTCTGGCGGACTTCCTCGTCCATGAGTGCTTTGAAGATTTCCGGATCGGATTTTTGCAACTGCTCGAGGGCGGCGGTGGAGTACGTGAAATTTGTCATGGCAATCTCCTGGTCCGGGTTCAATTAACACACAGATGCCCAGGCGAGCGACTTAAGGATTCCTACGCTTCCCTGTGGTTGGCCCACATGCACGCCAGTCGCGTAGGACTTGTGTCGGCTCTTCATAGCGGATTCGGCCCGAGGGTCAAGGGCGCAACTTATATAATCATCGCAACTCAGGAATTGGCAGGCTGTTTCGCGTTAAGGCCTGTTATTGTTGATTCCTATGGGGCACGGCCTGTCAATTCTTGAACTGCGATAAATATAAAGGGGTTAGGCATCGCCACGGCTCATGTAAAAGGTGAGATTAACCGCACACTACAACCTATTGAGTTATAACCCATTCTATTGCTAGATTTAGGGGAACAAAACCCGGTAACAGGAAAATAGATCATGCGTTGTCCTTTCTGCGGGCACGAGGATACCCAGGTCAAAGACAGCCGTCCGACCGAGGATAACGCGGCCATCCGCCGCCGCCGTTTCTGCGGCAATTGCGCGGCGCGTTTTACCACTTTCGAGCGCGTGCAGTTGCGCGACCTGACCGTTGTCAAGAGCAACGGCGAGAAAGAACCTTTCGAGCGCGACAAGATGGTGCGCTCGATGAAAATCGCGCTCCGCAAACGCCCTGTCGACGATGAGCGTATCGAGCAGGTCGTGAACAGCCTCGTGCGGCAGCTTGAATCCCTCGGCGACACCGAAGTAACCACAGCCAAGGTCGGCGAACTGGTCATGGAGACACTGCGCACTCTCGACCATGTTGCCTATGTCCGTTACGCGTCGGTCTATCGCGATTTCCGCTCGCCCGGCGATTTCAACGAGTTTGTCGACACGCTGAAACGCGAAACCGCGTGAACGGCTGAAATGTTCACCGGCATCATTCAGGATATCGGCGCGGTCGCCGCGATCGACAAGCAGGGCGACTGGACGGTAACGATCGAAAGCCGGAAACTACCGTTGGAAAAAATGGCGGTCGGCGCATCGGTCGCGTGTAACGGGATATGCCTGACCGTGATCCGGAAAGATCAGGCGCAATTCAAAGTACAAGTCTCATTGGAAACGCTCAGCAAGACAACCGCCATTCATTGGCATGTCGGCTCAAACATCAATCTGGAACCCGCTTTACGCATGGGCGACGAACTCGGCGGGCATCTGGTTTCCGGCCATATCGACGGCCTTGCGCGCGTGACCGACAGAGGTGTGGCGGGCGACAGCCTGCGTTACCTGTTCGAAGTTCCGGGCGAATTCGCCAAGTTTATAGCGCCCAAAGGCTCTATCGCCATCGATGGCGTCTCGCTGACGGTCAATGACGTCGATAACACGCGCTTCGGTGTCAATATCATTCCGCATACGCGGCAGGTAACCACGCTGGAAGCCTATGAAATAGGGCAGGAAGTCAATTTTGAAGTTGATATGATTGCGCGGTATATTGAGCGGATGAGGACGGTAGCATGACCGTGCGTTTGGTCCATGACGATCAGAGATTCATTTCTTCGCCCGACGAGATTATCGCCGAGGCGCAGCGCGGCCATATGTTTATTTTGTCGGACGACGAGGACCGCGAGAACGAAGGCGATCTGGTCATTCCCGCCCAGTTCGCGACGCCGGAGGCGATCAATTTCATGGCCAAGTATGGTCGCGGCCTGATTTGCCTCGCCATGGAAAAAAAACAGATTGAACGTCTCGGCCTGCCTCTGATGTCGCAGCAGAACAGCACACGCTTTCAGACCGCCTTCACGGTCGCCATCGAAGCGCGCGAAGGCGTGACGACCGGCATCTCGGCCGCCGACCGCGCCCACACCATCCAGACGGCGATATCGCCCGCCAGCGGTCCGCAGGATATCGTAACGCCCGGCCATGTGTTTCCTTTGATCGCCCGCGACGGCGGCGTTCTGGTTCGCGCGGGACAGACCGAAGGCTCGGTGGATATTTCGCGACTGGCCGGTTTGATACCGGCGGCGGTCATCTGCGAGATCATGAACGAGGACGGCAGCATGGCGCGGATGCCCGATCTTGTCCGCTTCGCCCAATTTCACAATATGAAAATCGGCACCATCGCCGACCTGATCGCGCATCGCCGCCGCACGGAAACGATCGTCGAGCGTCGCCTGACGGTGCCGTTCAACAGCGCCTATGGCGGCGAATTCACGATGCACATCTATATCAACAAGGCGGCCTATGCCGAGCACGTGGCGCTGGTTAAGGGCGACCTGACCGAAGGCGATACGCCGCCTCTGGTGCGCATGCATGCGCTGAATGTTCTGGAAGACGTGCTGGGTGATCGTTCGCAGGGACATGGCGGCGAATTGCAGGCCTCGATGCGGATGATCGCCGAAGCCGGTCGCGGCGTAATCGTATTGTTGCGCGAAGCGCAGGCGGCCAGCCTGTCGCAACGGCTTGAAACGCGACTCAAGGGCGGCGAGCCGCCCAAGGAATTGCGCGATTACGGTATCGGCGCGCAGATTTTGCTCGACCTCGGCGTGCGCGATATGGTCCTGCTTTCTAATTCCAGGCGAATCATCGTAGGCTTGGAAGGTTACGGACTGCGCGTCGTCGAGCAGAAACCCATCACAGCGTGAGACCCTCTTAATGACGTACGAAAAACGTATGCCGATCAGCTTCAAGTTCGATCAGAAACCCCATGTTCTGATCGTGCAGTCGTCCTATTACGACGATGTCTCCGATCTGTTGCAACAGGGCGCTCTTAAGGTCCTGAACGAGGCTGAAGTTACGCACGAAGTGATCGACGTGCCCGGCACGCTCGAAATTCCAGCGGCCATTATCTATGCGGTCAAGTCTCTCGATTTCGATCCGGTGCGCCGCCGTTTCGACGGGCATATCGCGCTCGGCTGCGTGCTGAAGGGCGAAACCGATCACGATAAAATCGTGGCTTACGAAAGCGCCCGCGCGTTGCAGGAAATCGCCTTGCGTTACGCGCTGGCCGTCGGTAACGGCATTTTAACATGCAACACGCGCGAACAGGCTTTGCAGCGGGCCCAGCCGGACGGGCTTGACCGCGGCGGCGCGGCTGCCGAGGCTTGCCTGCGCATGATCGAGTTGAAGCATCTTTTCCGTCTCTCCCCCAAGCGGCGGTGGACGGCTCCATAGTCTCTGTTATTCGTTTAGGACATTTCATGGCCGAAAATTCATCCGGACACGCCGCCAAGCGTTTGGCGCGCCTCGCTGCCGTGCAGGGGCTCTACCAGATCGCGCTTTTGCCCCGTGCGGCTGCGGAAATCATCAAGGATTTTCGCGAGCATCCCGCCGGTCTGGTACAGGAAATGATGGATGGCGATACGCCGTCCGCGGTCGAGCAGGAACTCTTTGCCGATATCGTGACGGGCGTAACGGAAAACGCCGTCGCGCTGGACGAGATGATCGCG
>JAATFY010000193.1 GCA_015654915.1 Rhodospirillales bacterium | reverse complement strand
GCCGATTGAACTCGATCATCTCGTCGAACACGCTTTTGCCGGCATCGGTCAGCGAGGGGATCGATTTGAACAGCCCCCAGGTGCATTCATAATTGTCCGTCGTCAGCATGCGCCCGCCGCGCAGCCGGTAACCGTCGTCGGGATTCCCGGCGGCATCGAGGCTGCCGCCCGGCACGTTGAGGGCTTCGTAGATCGTGATATTCGCGCCGGGCACGCCGCCATCCCGGATCATGAAGGCCGCCGCCGCCAGCGAGCCGATGCCAGCGCCGACGAGATGCGCTTTGATGTCTCTGTTTGTCACGGCATTTTCCTTCAGTTTTCGGGGTGTTTCGTAAATATCGGCGCAAGCCGCTGCGACGGAACGAGGCCGGTGGGCGATGCGCCGATCTGAACGAATCTTTTCGGCCGAATAGCGTCCAGCTTCCCTTGGCGATCTTTTGAACCACGCTGGCGCGATTGCCCGTTGACATGGATCAAGCGAGCAACGCCGGCGCAGTGACGTGAAATGTCAGCTAAAAACTGGCGACGCAGCGCGTGCCGCGGCAGAGACTCCCAGCGTTCATGGGAACTTGCGCGGAAAAGTTCTCGCGTGATTGGCTTAAGAAGCCTGGTGATCCCTCAGGATCATCTCGATCGCCCCGGCAAAACCTTCGTCCTCGTTCGAGGTCGTGACGTGCGTGGCGACTTTTTTCACGTCGTCGGTGGCGTTGCCCATGGCGAAGGAAAGACCGCTCCTGCGAAACATCGCCAGATCGTTCTGCATGTCGCCGATGGTGGCGACGGCATCGGTCGAAATGCCGAGACGGCTGGCCATGGCCTCAACGAAGGTGCCCTTGTTCTTGCCGGGCGGGGTGATGTCGAGATAGTAGGTCTGCGAACGTATCGCCAGCGCTGAATTGCCGAGCGCTTTCTGCACCGCGGCTTCACAGCGCGCCAGCAGCTCGGGATCGCCGCTGGCACCGACGATCTTGCAGGTCTTAGTCGTATAGGGCGCGAAATC
>JAATFY010000023.1 GCA_015654915.1 Rhodospirillales bacterium | reverse complement strand
GTATTTCAGCATCGCGTCGTCATAAGTAATGCGCGGGAAGGGGTAGGGCGTAATAGCAGGTTTGGAAGGTCGGTTGAACGATCCGAATTCCTCGAAAACGCCGTGTAGCACAGGCTCGATAGTATTGGACACATCTTCCTGCGTCACATAGCTCATCTCGAAATCGAGTTGGTAAAATTAGCCGGGGCTGCGGTCGGCGCGGGCATCTTCGTCGCGGAAGCAGGGCGCAATCTGGAAATAACGGTCATAGCCTGCGATCATCAGCAATTGCTTGAACTGCTGCGGTGCCTGCGGCAGGGCGTAGAACTTGCCCGGGTGCATGCGGCTCGGCACCAGAAAGTCGCGCGCGCCTTCGGGGCTGGAGGATGTCAGGATCGGCGTCTGGTATTCGCGGAATCCCGCGTCCCACATGCGGCGGCGGATCGAGGCGATAACGTCCGAGCGCAATTTCAGATTCCGCTGCATCGGATCGCGGCGCAAATCGAGGAAACGGTAGGTCAGGCGCACGTCTTCGCCCGTGTCGACCTCGGCATTGACTTGCAGTGGCAGAGGATCGGCGGCGCTCTGCACCGTGAACTCGGTAATGTCGAGTTCGACCTCGCCGGTCGGCAGCTTGTCGTTGGCCGTCTCGGCGGGGCGCTGCACGACTTTGCCGGTGACGGTCACGACGCTTTCGTTTTTGACGTGCTCGATGGTCTTCATAAGTGGGCTGGATATATCGATAACGCATTGCGTCAGGCCGTAATGGTCGCGCAAATCAATGAAGAGCAAGCCGCCATGGTCGCGCTTGCGGTGAACCCAGCCCGACAGGCGGACGGTCTGGTCTTTGTGCGAAAGGCGCAATTCGCCGCAGGTATGGGTGCGATAGGGGTGCATAATGGGGGTCAGAGGTCAGGGGCTAGGGGTCAGGGAAAGCGGAACACATTAGCTTTCGCGCTTTATAGGTGCAAGGTTTATACAATTTCGGTAGTGTCTTGGTTGAAATCCTGTCATGCCCGCGAAGGCGGGCATCCTATTTGGTTTAAAAAGAAATGGGACCCCCGCCTGCGCGGGGGTGACGGTTTGTAATGAAACTGAAATACTGCCGCAATTCCACTAATCCCTGACCCCTGTCCCTATGCTCCTTACCACCACCGAACAACTCGCCGCTTTCTGTGCCGCGCATGCCGGTACCGACTTCGTCACCGTCGATACCGAGTTTATGCGCGAACGGACCTATTGGTCGAAATTATGCCTTGTCCAGCTTGGCGGGCCGCAGGAAACCGTCGCCGTCGATCCGCTGGCGAAGGACATCAAGCTCGACCCGCTGTTCGAGCTCATGGCTAACACAAAGGTCATGAAAGTATTCCACGCCGCGCGGCAGGATGTGGAGATTTTTTACAACCTGACGGGAAAAGTGCCGCAGCCGATGTTCGATACGCAGGTGGCGGGGATGGTCTGCGGCTTCGGCGAGGCGGCAAGTTATGAGACGCTGGCCGACAAACTGGCGAATGCCAAGATCGACAAATCCAGCCGCTTTACCGACTGGTCGAGCCGCCCCCTGACGGAAAAACAGATTACCTATGCGCTCGGCGACGTCAGCCATCTGCGCAAGGTCTATGTCAGGCTGCGCGACCAGTTGATCGCCACAAACCGCATCGACTGGGTGCGGGAAGAAATGGAAGTGCTGACCAATCCCGAAACCTATCGCATCGATCCGCAGGAGGTCTGGCGGCGCTTTAAATGGCGTGCCGATAAGCCGCGCCTTCGCGCCCTGTTGCGTGAGTTAGCCGCGTGGCGCGAGTTGGAAGCGCAGCGGCTGAACGTGCCGCGCAACCGCGTCGTCCGCGACGAAGCCCTGATGGAAATCGCGCATCACGCACCCGCAAATGGGCATGAGTTGGCGCGGACGCGGGGCCTCAGCACGGGCTTTTCGGAGAGCCGTCAGGGTAAGGAAATTCTGGAGGCTATCGCGCGCGCGAATGCCTTGCCGCTGGATCAATGCCCGCCGGGCGACGCGCGTCGCTTTTTGCCGCCGGGTCTGGGGCCCGTGATGGATTTGCTGAAAGTCCTTTTGAAACAGGTCAGCGAGGAACATGGCGTCGCCGCCAAGCTTATCGCTACGACCGATGAGTTGGAAGAAATTGCCGCCGATGATGACGCCAAAGTTACGGCACTGCACGGCTGGCGACGCGAGTTGTTCGGGAACCTTGCCTTGGCCCTGAAGCGCGGCGAGTTGGCGCTGAGTGTGAAAGAGAGAAAAGTTGTCGTGACAAAGCCATCCGGAATATAGACGCCTGTTTTTATACGGGTTTCAAAACGGGTATGGTTGCGTGGAGGATGGCGCCTTCGCGGATGCCGGGCCGGCAGACCTTAAGGTAACTCGGATTGAGGTAATTGGCGGCAAACAACAAGACCTTCGCCATAATGGGAATAAGCCTGGCTCGCTTCCAGATTTTTTTCTCCCATTTCTTGTATTCATGGGATTCCTTCCATGTTTTATAAAATTCTGAATTAGTCCATTTTTTGTATTCGTCGGATTCTCTCCATTTTCTCAATTCGTAGGGACTCATTTCCAGTTTTTTTCTGTCTCCTATGAATTCCTCGACCGCCAAGCCTTTTCCCTTCAGGCCATACAGGTAGGAAAATTCGGCGAGGTTGACGAAATCTTCTTTCTTCATTCCCGCGACGTCGTTCAATTGTTTTCTGAGGCTCTCATCCCACACAAAGGAAACAACGGCGTCGGGAAATGCGGCGTTTATCGGAACGTTTTTATTGCGGTCCAGCAGCAGCCTTGCGACGGCGCGAAAAGTACCGCCGATCAGATAGAGCGCTTTTCTTTTATGAGACGGGGACGCCTTCGCGGCTTTTGGGGTGGGAGGTTTTTTAGGAAACCAGGGATATTTATCTGCCATCTGGCCAAGGATAATCTGGTTGACCAGCAGAAGATTGTTTTCGCAGGCCTTGAGCAGAGTGAGCGCTCCGACGAACAAATCGCCCAGTTCTCTAATTCTACCGAGGACAATCGTGCCGAAATGAGTGCTCGCGCCGCCGGTGCCCCAAAAATGACCGTCGGCATTTGGTTCGGCCCAAATCACGGCGAGTGCCGTCAGTATGGTTTCCTCCATTTCGCTGAGAGCGTTGAGGTATTTAATCTCAAGGGCCTTGCGCACGCGGTTTTCGAATCTCTTATTGTTGGCGTGTCGCACGGCTGCCGTGCCCATAACGATGACCGTATCGACGTTATGTTTTTTCATAAGCGCCGGAAATTTTTCCAACGTCGCGATGGCTTTATCCATGCTCTCCGGATTCAGTTTTGCCTCTGAGTCGTCCGGCAGCATGTCCTTTGCCAACCCGCATGTGTCTCCGGCATCGTCTATGTATGTGGGCGGCGATGTGGAGATATCATATATAACGATGCGAACGCTGTTCGATCCGATATCGACAGCTGCGACAATGCGTGATGGTTTATCCGGATCGATAACATTGGCTTTGAGAAAAGATCCCCAGTCCCGGACGTAATTATATTCGGGAAGAGGGTCGGATTCCTTAGTCTTTGAAACGCCCAATATGTAGCCCGTAAATATGGTGGCGGATTAAACGAAATCACGGACAATTTGCCGCGCTGTCTGGAATGTTTCTACTAAAAATTATGGTTAACAAACGACTCGGATAACATGTAAGATGTTACCTGTGGATAAGGAGCGCAAATATGGAAAAAGCTGTTTTTGCTGCCGGGTGTTTCTGGGGCGTTGAATCCGCGTTTGCCGAATTACCGGGCGTCAGCGCCACGGAAGTCGGCTATGTCGGCGGAAAGACGAATCAGCCGACCTATGAAGACGTGTGCAACGGCCATACCGGCCATGCCGAGGCGGTGCAGGTGACGTTCGATCCGGCGGTTATTTCCTATGAAACTCTGGTGGAGAAATTCTTTGCGCTTCACGACCCGACGCAGGTGAATCGGCAGGGGCCGGATGTCGGCGAGCAGTACCGCTCCGCCATTTTTTACATCACGCCGGAGCAGGAAAAAACCGCGCAGGCGGTCAAGGATAAGTTGCAACAATCAGGGCGTTTCAAAAAACCCATCGCCACCAACATCGTGCCCGCCGCGCCGTTCTGGCGCGCTGAAGAATATCACCAGAAATATTTTGCCAAGCGCGGCGGCGGGGCCTGTCATATTTGATTGGATCCCCGCCTGCGCGGGGATAAAGCGTTTTCTAGGCTCGTTATACTCGCCAAGAAAACTGCTTTAGTTCCACCCAAATCGCCGGATGAACCAGTTCTTCACGAAATGCGCCAGCGTCAAATAGCTGAGAATAATAACGCTGACGATCGGCCAATAATACCACGGCAAATTCACAAAGCCGAGGCTGCGCGCAAACGGCGAGTAGGGCAGCCAGATGCCGATGGCGCAGATCACAAGGCTGGTGATGATCAACGGCCAGCTTGCGCGGCTCTGCAGGAACGGAATTTTCCGCGTGCGGATGATATGGATGATAAGCGTCTGGGTCAGGATAGATTCCACGAACCACGCCGTCTGGAATAATGGCGCGGTCGCTGGCGTATTCGCGCCGAAGCCGTAATACATAATGAGATAAGTCGCATAATCGAAGATCGAGCTGATCGGCCCGAGGCAGACCATGAACTTGGCGATATGACCGATATCCCACCGGCGCGGCGCGGTCAGATATTCATCGTCGACATTGTCGGTCGGAATGGCGGTCTGCGAAAAATCGTACAGAAGATTGTTGGTCAGAATCTGGATCGGCGCCATCGGCAGGAACGGCAGCCACGCGCTGGCGCCGACGACGCTGAACATATTACCGAAACTCGAACTTGCGCCCATTTTTATGTATTTGGTGATGTTGCCGAAAACCTTGCGGCCTTCCAGCACACCTTCCTCGAGTACCATCAGGCTCTTCTCGAGCAGGATGATATCGGCGGATTCCTTGGCGACATCAGCGGCGGTATCGACCGAAATGCCGACATCGGCGGCCTTGAGCGCAGGCCCGTCATTGATGCCGTCGCCGAGGAAGCCGACGACATGGCCGTTGCGATGCAAGGCCGCGATAACGCGGGCCTTCTGCGCCGGCGATAGTTTGGCAAAGACGGTGGTGTGCTCGACATGAAGCGCCAGTTCCTCGTCGGTGAACGATTCGACGGCGCTGCCGAGCAAAAGGCCTTCGATTTTTAAGCCGACCTCCTTGCACACGCGTTGCGTCACGATGTCGTTATCGCCGGTAAGGATTTTGACCTTGACGCCATGGCCTTCCAGCGCCGCAATAGCCGCGGCGGCGCTGTCCTTGGGCGGATCGAGGAAGGCGATATAGCCGATCAGCGTCAGGTCGCATTCGTCCTTTACGCCGTAAACAGTTTGTTCCGGCGGCATGTCCTTATGGGCGACGGCGATGATGCGGAAACCGTCTTCGTTCAATTCCCGCGCCTGTTTCAGCATCTCGTCGCGGTGCGCAAGCGTCATGTCGAACGGCTCGCCGTTCAATTCGCCCTTGGTGCAGATGCCGAGGATTTCCTCCACCGCGCCTTTGCATATTAAAATATGTTGCCGTGGCTGCGTCTTTGCCACGACAACCGACATGCGGCGGCGCACGAAGTCGAACGGGATTTCATCGATCTTGCCGTAGGCCTGATCGTCGATATGCAAATCCTGCCGGACATCGACATGCTCCAGCACCGCGACATCGAGCAGGTTTTTCAATCCCGACTGGTAATAGCTGTTGAGAAAGGCGTAGTTCAGCACCGCGTCGGAATCCTCGCCGCGCAAATCGACATGGCGCTTCATGATGACCTTGTCCTGCGTCAACGTGCCGGTTTTGTCCGTGCACAAAACATTCATCGCGCC
Organism: Rhodospirillales bacterium; assembly: GCA_015654915.1. Lineage (GTDB taxonomy): Bacteria > Pseudomonadota > Alphaproteobacteria > UBA9219 > UBA9219 > JAATFY01. The sequence goes on along the minus strand of JAATFY010000023.1, from coordinate 692 downwards.
GAAATTCTGGATCGAGTTCAGCCGCTTGACGATCACCTTCTTGCGCGACATCGCCAACGCGCCCTTGCTGAGATTGACGGTGACGATCATCGGCAGCATCTCCGGCGTCAGCCCGACAGCGACCGACATGGCGAAAATAAACGCTTCCATCCAGTTATGCTTGGTCAGGCCGTTGATGACGAACACCAGCGGCACCATCACCAGCATGAATTTGATCATCAGCCAGGTGAAGCGGTTGATGCCTTTCTCGAAGCTCGTCATGGCGCGGCGGCCGACGATGGAGCGCGCCAAAGCGCCAAAATAAGTCTGCGTCCCCGTCGACACGATCACGGCCTTGGCCGTGCCGCTGATGACATGGCTGCCCATGAAGGCGATATTGCTGAAATCGAGGAAGTTTTTGATGGCAGGATCGGCGAGAACGGGAAATTTTTCGACCGGCATGGATTCGCCGGTCAGGGCCGACTGGTTGATGAATAAATCGCGGGCTGACAGAATGCGCACGTCGGCGGGGATCATATCGCCGGCGGAAAGCCAGATTACGTCGCCGGGCACTAGCTCGGCCACCGGCAGTTCCAGCCGCGCCGATTTACGGGCATTTTTGGATTCCGCGACTTCCGGCTGGTCCGCTTCCACGGAAATGCGCCGCAGAACCGAGGCCGTGGTGCTGACCATGGCGCGGAGTTTTTCGGCGG
>JAATFY010000259.1 GCA_015654915.1 Rhodospirillales bacterium | reverse complement strand
GCAAGGGGAGAGGGGCCTTGTATTTTTGTTCCACCGGACAATAAAAACTGGAGCGTCCGCCCTGCGGAATACGTTTGATGCCGCCGGTCTGGCCGGGCTCGCCGATGCAGACGGGACACCGCTTTCCGGCGCGGTCATAGACCGCGAAATGGTGCTGGAAATAACCAAGCTCGCCGTCGGCCTGCACGTAATTGCGCAAGCTCGAGCCGCCCGCCTTGATGGCGGCCTTCAGCACCTTGCGGATGGCGGGCACCAGCCGTGCGATCTGTTCTTTGGTGCATTTGCCCGCAAGGCGTTTCGGGTTGATGCCGGCATAAAACAGGCTCTCGCAGGCGTAAATGTTGCCGACCCCGACTACCAACCGCTGGTCGAGCAGCGCCGCCTTGACCGGCGTTTTCTTGTCCTTGAATTTGGATGCGAGGAACTCCGGCGTCAGGCCCGCTTCCAGCGGCTCGACGCCCAGATGCCTCAACAATTTATGCTGCGGCAAATCCTTGGTCGGCACCAGGTCGCACATCCCGAACCGGCGGGGATCGTTAAAACGGACATATATATCCCGCGACTGCTCTGCGCCCGCTCTGCGGTCGCAACCGCGACTGCGGGAGACGCCGTTGCTGAAATGGAAAACCAGATGGTCGTGCTTATCCGGCTTCCGGTCGTCGTGGCTGATCACCATGCGGCCCGACATGCCGAGATGCAGCAAAAGGGTCTCGTTCTTATCGAGGTCGATCAGGATATATTTCGCCCGACGCCTGATATCCAGTACCCGCCGCCCCTTCAGCCGCGCCGCCAGGTTTTTCGGCAGGGGCGTGCGCAGATCGGGCCGGTGCGTTTCGGCCTTCACAATTCGCGCGCCGATCAGAGCCTTATGCAGGCCGCGGCAGACGGTTTCAACCTCGGGGAGTTCGGGCATAATGGCTTTCTATCAACGTCATTCCGGGGCGCGCGGGAAGCGCGAACCCGGAATCCATGGAACGACCCAAAAGGCAATACCGCGCCATGGATTCCGGATCAAGCTTGCCGCCGCTCACGCGCCCGCAAGCTTGTCCGGAATGACGCGAGAGGATAGAGTGCCCACATGCCGCAGGCGAAACGCAAAACCCGTTCCGGGACCGACCCCGAAGCCGCATGGTTCGGCTTCCGCCACGTCCGGCCCGAAGATAAAGCCGGTCTGGTACGCGAGGTTTTCACCTCGGTCGCCGGGCGCTACGACCTGATGAACGATCTGATGTCAGGTGGCCTGCATCGCCTGTGGAAAGACCGGCTGGTCGCCATCATGCATCCCAAAGCGGGCGATATCATTCTCGATGTCGCGGGCGGCACCGGCGATGTGGCCTTGCGGTGCCTGAAACGCACGGATCATAAAGCCAAGATTACCGTTTGTGATATCAATCCGGCGATGCTGAAAGAAGGCCGCGCCAAAATGATGGATCACGGGATTCTTTCAGGAATTGAATGGGTCACCGGCAATGCCGAAGAACTTCCCCTGCCCTCGCGCAGCGTCGATATCTATTCGATCGCGTTCGGCTTGCGCAACGTCACGCATATCGACAAGGCTCTTTCCGAAGCCGCGCGCGTTTTAAAACCCGGCGGGCGCTTTTACTGCCTCGAATTCAGTCCCGGCGTGCGCCACGAATTGAAACCGCTTTACGACCGTTATTGCCTTAGTGTTCTGCCATGGATTGGTGAATTCGTGGCCAAAGACCGCGACGCCTACCGTTACCTCGCCGAAAGCATCCAGAAATTCCCCGACCAGCCCGCGCTCGCCAAACGCATGGAAAAAGCAGGATTGACGCAGGTTAAATGGTTAAACCTGACCGGCGGCGTCGCCGTTATCCACGAAGGTTGGCGGGTTTAACCATATTCTCCGAAACTATTAAACGGCTTGGGTTTCGCTCGAAGAATAACGCGTATCGAAGGATACTGGCTCAAAAAGCGAACGCCAAGCCCCCTTCACACCCCGAACGCAGATCATCTCAATTCCCGCCTCCCAACCCCCAGCGAAAACCTTAACGCCGCTACCCTTGCCTTCTCCCCCTTAAACCGCTATTAAACCGGCCTCGCGCGCCAGCGCCCTGGACATGCCTGGCCGCAATCCGTCTTCGCCCTTCGGGGCCTACGCCGGACAAGCAACATTAAACAAAAGGATACAAAATGCCCAAACTGAAGACCCATAGCGGGTCCAAAAAGCGCTTTCGCCTGACGGCCTCCGGCAAGGTGAAGTGCGGCGCCGCCGGCAAACGCCACGGCATGCGCAAACGCTCGCAGAAAATGAAACGGGAAGCGCGGCAAGGCCTGATCCTGTTCAAGGCCGACGGCGAGAATATCGTCAAACATTTCCTCCGCCAGCACTAGAGCGTTTTCTTAATGAGCAAAGCGAATTTAGAAAACGCCGTATCCCCGCGCAGGCGGGGATCCAACTTGAAAAGGAGTTAAAACATGGCACGCGTCAAACGGGGCGTCACAACGCACGCCCGTCACAAGGCAATGGTCAAGCTCGGTAAAACCTACCGCGGCCGCGCCTCCACCAACTTCCGCATCGCGATCGAAAAAGTCGAAAAGGCTTTGCGCTATGCCTACCGCGACCGCAAGGCCCGCAAGCGCGAATTCCGCGCCTTGTGGATCCAGCGCATCAACGCCGGCGTCCGCGAACACGGCCTGACCTACGCCCGCTTCATGCATGCGCTGAAGGTTCTCAAGATCGAGATCGACCGCAAGCAGCTGTCGGAACTGGCCGCCACTGAACCCGCCGCCTTCAAGGCGCTGATCGATCAGGCGCAGAAGGCGATCAAGAAGTAAGCTGGATTTTGTATTGTCATTCCAGAAAACTTTCTCTTCGCCATAGGCGAAAGAAAGTTTGTCTGGAACCCAGTCAGCATCTACGCCGAGCGCCATGCCTGCTAATTCCGAAACGAGCGGCTATGTATATATTCTTGCCAGTAAAATGGCCGGAACACTTTACATTGGCGTCACTTCCGATTTAATTAAACGAATCAGCCAGCACCACGAAAGCCTAACCGGCGGTTTTACGGCAAAACACCACGTCCATCGCCTGGTTCATTATGAAAGATTCAGTGCAATTGAAGACGCCATAAAGCATGAAAAACGGCTTAAAAGCTGGAAACGGGAATGGAAAATAAGGCTAATTGAGAAAACCAATCCCAAATGGGACGATTTATATACTCAGCTTGTTCGTTAGCCATTATTTTCGTAACAAAGTTACTGCTGAAATGCTGACTGGGTTCCAGACAAACTTTCTTTCGCCTATGGCGAAGAGAAAGTTTTCTGGAATGACGTTATAAATAAGGATTGGTGTATGGCCGAGGTAAAACAACAGTTTCCTAAAATCTTAGACGATCTTATAGCTCTTCGAGTTATAGAGTCCGAAAAGATTGCCAAAGCCGCTAACCTTGCAGAACTTGACGCCATACGCGTCGGGGTCGTCGGCAAAAAAGGATGGCTTACAGAACGGATGAAAGAGCTTGGTTCTTTACCATCAGAAAAAGACCGCAAGGAATGTGGTGCGGAATTTAACATAATTAAAAATGATTTTGTTTCAAAAATAGAAGCCCGCCAAAAAGAACTTGCCGGAGCCGCGCTGCAAAACCGGCTGGAGCATGAGCGCATCGACGTGACGCTGGCCACCCGCCCGCAGGCAGATGGCCGCGTGCATCCGATTTCACAGACGATCGACGAAATTGTGACGATCTTCGGCGCCATGGGCTTCACGGTCGCCAAGGGGCCGGATATCGAATCCGACCAATACAACTTCGCGGCGCTCAATATCCCGCCCGACCACCCTGCCCGCGACATGCAGGCGACGTTTTACCTGCCGCAAACCGGCTCGGGTGTCACTTCATCGCGTACTGCCAATGCTAAAACAGAACTGGCCAAAAACGATGAAGTGACACACAGGCATCCCACCGTGCTGCGCACCCAGACATCGCCGGTGCAAATCCGCACCATGATGAAGGAAAAGCCCCCCATCCGCATCATCGCCCCGGGCCGCACCTACCGCTGCGATTACGACATGACGCATACGCCGATGTTTCATCAGGTCGAAGGGCTTGTGATCGACGAGAAAACCCATATGGGCCATCTGAAGGGCTGCCTGATGGATTTCCTGCGTGCTTTCTTCGGCATCAGGGATTTGCCGGTGCGTTTCCGCCCATCCTACTTCCCCTTCACCGAACCCAGCGCCGAGGTCGATATCGGCTGCTCACGCAAGGGCGGCGAATTGAAACTGGGTAATGGTGGCGACTGGCTGGAGATTTTGGGCTGCGGCATGGTGCATCCGAACGTGCTGAAAAACTGCGGTATCGACCCCGACAAATACCAGGGCTTCGCCTTCGGCATGGGCATCGAGCGCATCGCCATGCTGAAATACGGTATTCCCGACCTGCGCACCTTCTTCGAGGCCGATCTGCGCTGGCTGAAACATTACGGGTTTTTGCCGCTCGATATCCCCAATCCGGCGCTGAAGGGATAGACGATGAAATTCACCCTCTCATGGCTCAAGCAGCATCTCGATACCGACGCGTCGCTCGACGCGATTTGCGACAGGCTGACCGCCATCGGCCTCGAAGTCGAAAAAGTCGAAGACCGCAGCAAGGCGCTGGCGCCCTTTATCGTCGCGCAGGTGCTGGCCGCCGAAAAACATCCGCAGGCCGACCGCCTGAAAGTCTGCACCGTCGATACCGGCAAGGAAAAATTGCAAGTCGTCTGCGGCGCGCCCAACGCGCGCGCGGGCATGAAGGCTGTGCTGGCGCGGCCCGGCGATGTTATGCCCGACAGCGGCGAAGCCCTGAAAAAAGGCGTCATTCGCGGCGTTGAATCGCAAGGCATGCTGTGCGCGGCGGACGAACTGGGCCTCGGCTCCGATCATGAAGGCATTATCGAAGTGCCCGCCGATGCCCCTGTCGGCGAAAGCTATGCGCGTTACGCGAAACTGGACGACGCGGTTATCGAGATCAACCTTACGCCCAACCGGCCCGATTGCGCCGGTGTGCGCGGCATCGCCCGCGATCTGGCCGCATCCGGCATCGGCAAACTGAAGCCGCTGGATATCAAGGCCGCGAAGGGCAATGGCCCGAGCGCCATCAAAATCAAACTGGAATTCCCGCAAGGCGACAAAGCCTGCCCGCTTTTCGTCGGCCGTCTGATCCCCAGCATCCAGAACGGCCCGAGCCCCGCATGGCTGCAACAGCGCCTGCAAGCCATCGGTCTGCGCCCGATTTCGGCACTGGTCGATATCACCAATTACCTGACTTTCGACCTCGCGCGGCCCTTGCATGTGTTCGACGCCAAGAAAATCAAAGGCAATCTGTGGGT
>JAATFY010000104.1 GCA_015654915.1 Rhodospirillales bacterium | reverse complement strand
GGTCGACCAGCGCCGCGACTTCATCCAGGAAAACGCGCTGAACGCGACCACTTCCGATGCGTGAACGCGGATATTAAGCATATTTAATACGGTATTTTACGTTCCGGAAAAACCTGATATGAATAATTATAATTATCTCGTGTCTTTATTTTAGAGGTAGAAATAAAATGAAAATACAGTCGAGATTTATACCCGCTGTCGCCGCATTTTTTCTTGCGGCAGCGCCGCAGATGGCGCAAGCGGCAGATGACATTCGCAACGCGGAAATCCATTACGGCACGGGCCGTGATCGCAGCGGCACCCTCTACAAGTCCGTTTATGGCATCGAGGATTGTTTCAAGACGGCAATCATCGCCACACAGAATGACGTAGATGGTGCTGCTACAGTCACGGTTTGCAAAGGCGCCACGACGGCGGCAATCATCATTTGCACCCCAAAAGACAAGTGGGGTGATGTGCCGGGCTGCACTCCTTTGCCGGCAAGCCTATTCGACGACCATTCTTTTTTGACACAATTACGGTATTAAACATCCTAAGTCTCGCTTCGCCATGACAGCGCGGGGTCGGGCTGGTAAGATCATGTCATGGGCAACACAGCTTCATCCTTGGCTAGAGACGCAACGCTGTCTGATAAAGGTCTTCGTCACGCCATCAGGAGTACCGGTTTCGCCTTCTTGTCCGCTGCCGATATGCGCGCGGCACTGGAACGGGCCGGTTCACTGGCGGACTGGGACGCGTTCGCCGCAAGCTGGGGTGATCTGGAAACAGATACTTACATGGCCGACAAAGGGCGTTACAGGAAACGCCGCTATGCGGTTTACAGCGCGGAAGGCAACACGCTTACGCGCGAAAAGCACCAGCCGCATTTCCAGACGCTGGATTACAATCCGCTCCATGGCGGCATCGAGCGCTGGTTCGAGCCGATTTTGCCCGAGATCGGCGGTGGCCAAAGCATGGCCACGATCCTGCATTTCTGCCGGACGTTATTCGATAAGCTAACGGATGACGCAGTAAATTCTCCTCCCCCTGCGGGAGGGGTTAGGGGAGGGGTACAAAAAGACTTTATACACCCCCCACCTAACCTCCCCCGCAAGGGGGGAGGAACAAGTGCGGCGCTTCTCGACCCCCAGTCCCCGACTCCTGCCTCCAGATCATGGCACATCGAAATTCACCAGTTCCGCATCGAGGCCAAGGCGGGCGAAAAGGGCCAGCCGACGCCGGAAGGCATGCACCGCGACGGGCGCGACTATGTTCTGGTGCTGCTGGTCCGCCGCGCGAATATAAAAAGCGGCGTGACGACCATTCATAATCTGGACAAAAAAGAAGTCGGCAGTTTTACGCTGACCCATCCGTTTGATGCCGCCCTCGTCGACGATGCCCGCGTTTTTCACGGCGTTACGGCTGTGACGCCGCTCGATCCCAAGAAGCCCGCTTACCGCGACGTTCTGGTGGTGACGTTCAAAGCCCGGTAAATTTCCGTTTCGTCATGCCCGCGAAAGCGGGCATCCCGCTTCCTGTTTAAAAAGAAAGAAACCAAACGGGATTCCCGATAAATTTTCTTTCGCCTGCGGCGAAGAGAAAATTTTCGGGAATGACAACTTCAGAGGAGTGTTATTAATCCCCATGCCCCCAGCGCCCAGCAGTAATAGGCGAACGGGTTGAGCGCCTCGATCTCATGCTTTTTGAAATAATGCATCAGCGCGGCGATGCTGAGGTAAGCCGTGACGCCCGCCACGACCCCCGCAATCGCCATCATGCCGCCATCGAAGCTTCCCGCAGGCAGCCGCAGAAGCTTCGGCACTTCAAGGACGCCCGCGCCGGCAATAACGGGCGTCGCCAAAAGGAACGAAAACCGCGCCGAGTCTTTATGCGTTAACCCCGCCAGAACGCCGCCGACCATGGTGGCGCCGGAGCGCGAGATGCCGGGGATCAGCGCCAGCGCCTGACACGCGCCGATCGCCAGCGCCGTTTTCCAGCCGACCTGATCGAGATTTTTGCGGCCCGCATGCTTGATGCGCTCGCCAAGAAACAGAATGCCGCCATTCACGATCAGGAACGCGGCGGCCAGAATGGGCGAGCCGAAAAAGCCGCGCACGATATGTTCCAGCGCGAAGCCGAGCACAATTGCGGGCAAAGTCGCGATACAGACAAGGCCGAAAATGCGCCGCTCGCTTTTCACATTCCTGCCGCGACCCAGCACGCCCATCAGGAAACCGAACCAGTCGCGCCAGAAATAAATCAGCAACGCCACCGCGGTGCCGAGATGCAGCACGACGATGAAGGGCAAAAATTCCGGCGCTTTCTGATCAAGGCTCCAGCCGAACAGGCGCGGCAGCAGCACGGCGTGGCCGAGGCTGCTGACCGGAAACAGTTCGGTGGCGCCTTGCAGGACGGCGATGAGGATGGATTGGAGGAAAGTCATGAGGGCTCCTTGTGGAATCACATTGCCAGATTATGACATAATTCGCCATTCCGTCATGCCCGCGAAAGCGGGCATCCCGTTTCTGTTTAGAAAGAAACCAAACGGGATTCCGGCTCGCGCATCGCTGTGCGATGCTTGGCCGGAATGACGAGAACTTCTAGAGACGCTACCTATTGCAAAACCCTAGCATTTGGCTCAAACAGATTCATCATGCCAAAAGCAGTCTCCGGTTTTTTCCAATCCCTCGCACCGATCTTCCGCCCGCCTTTCGACGGGCTCGCGCTGCTGGTCGTCCTCTATTACGGCTGGTGCTTCCTTGTGTATCCGCACAGCCAGATTCTGCGCGGCAACCTGCCCGATCTCGACGATTACATGTACCTGACGCAGCTGGTCGACTGGCTCAAGGGACAGGGCTGGTACGACAACATCCAGTATCGCCTCAACCCGCCGGATGGCGTGCCGATCCATTTCTCCCGCCTCGCCATGCTGCCGATGGCGGCGATGACCCTTCTGTTCCACCTGTTCGGGCTGGGGCTGAAGGGCGCGGCGCTGCTGATGTCGATCATCTATCCGCTGCTGCTGCTCGGCGGCTTGCTTGTCACGCTGCGCTGGCTGGCGGAAAGCTTCGTGCCGCAAAAATGGACCGGCGTGACGGCCTATATCGCCCTGTTCGCCACCAGCATGCTTTATATGTTCATGCTCGGCCATGTCGACCATCACGGCCTCGTCATTATCCTGATCGCCGCCACGCTTATTTTCGTCATGCGCATGATGAAGGAGCCGGAAAATCCGCGCTGGGGACTATATGCGGGCCTGATGCTGGCTTTTGCCCTGACCGTGGCGCTGGAAGTCCTGCCGTGGCTTCTGATCATCGCGGGCTGGGTGGGAATATGGGCGACCGCCAAGGGCCGCGCGGCGGCTTATAACGGCCTTGCCTTCGCCCTTGCGCTTTACCTCGGCAGCGCCGTTTTCCTGACGCTGACCCGCCCGCCGGATCAATGGTTTGTCACCGACGTCCTGACCTACTCGGTCGTTTATGTGCTGCTGACGGCGGGGATTGCGGTGGGTTTTGCCGGAGTCGCTGCAACCGCCAACGCCAAGAGTCCCGTGCGCTGGGTTGTAGGCGCCGTGCTGGCCTGCCTCACCGGCTATCTGTTCCTGCATCGTTTTCCCGAACTGGTCACCGGCCCTTACGGCGGCATGGATCCGGAACTGGCGGAACAGCTTCTGGTGCGCGACGAAATCAACGAAGTGATGCCGCTGATAACGGCGGACGGGCCGCTGGCGGTTATTTTCCTTTATCTCGGTGGGGCTTTCGTCGCCCTTGCCGCCGGAATTTATTTCCTCCGCCGCGCCAAAACCGAGGAACGCTGGCGACTCGGGCTCATCATGGCCCTTCTCGCCGCCGCGACGTTGCTGACCCTTTTCTACCAGCGCCGGTTTCTCGGCATTCTCGGGATGTTTACCATTATCCCTCTTGCCCTTGTGCTGCAGCGCGGCTGGGTCCGGATCGGCGAAAAACTGGAAGGCCGCAAGAAAATCTACGCCGAAATCGGCCTCCTGCTGCTGGTCGGCCCCCTGCCGTCGGTCTTTGTCCCCGGCCTTATCGACGGGCGCACTTTCAACACCGGCGTCCTGCTTTTCCCGATCGGCAGCAGCCTTGCCGAAGCGCCGTGCGACGCCTACGCGCTCGAGAAAATCCTGACCGACCACCGTTATTACGGCGACCGGCCAAGGCTGATCATGAACAGCCTGAACACCGGCCCTGAAATCCTGTTCCGCACGCCGCATCAGGTTCTCTCGGCGCCTTTTCACATGGATGTCAGCGGCAACATCGACGCCACCCGGTTCTTTTCGACGCCTTATCCCAGCGAGGCCAAAGCCATCGCCGAGCGGCGGCATATCGATCTGGTCGTCGCCTGCCGCCTGATTCCCAACATCTATATGCGGCCGCCGGCCGGCTTCGAGAAGGTTTCCACCGATAACAGCCCGTCGCGCGATTTTGCACCGCACTTTATCGAGCGGCTGATGGGAAACAAAGCGCCGGACTGGCTCACGCCGATCCCGTTTCACGGCCTGAACAACTACATAATCTACGAAGTCCGCCTGCCGAAAGACGGCGCGAAGAACCCGTAAAGAGAAGTGAGTTATTTTGACAACAGCGCCAAAAAAATGCGCCGGGGGAAAGTTTTTTATTGAATGTTAAAAGATTCGCCTTACATTTCCTCTTACGGAAGCGCACGTGCCACTGGCCCAAGGACGCGAAGGTATACCACCTTTTTCGTTCCCCACTGGTTTATGTAACGACGCTTTGCCGCCCGCCGGAGCCCCGATAAAGGCAAAAGCGGGAACGTGGTATGCAGCAAAGAGTCTTTCTTCTATCGGGTGGGCCACCCCGCAAGTTCAAGTTCCGGCTCAGTTGACAGAAGAAGTCGGCCTTAGTTGAGGCAAAGATGAAAGGGCCGGGTTGGCGAAAAGAAGCCTGTTTTCGACAGGCGCTTCAAGTTCCATCCCCTCTCCTGACCGGTTACCCCCTGCCTTTGGTGGCGGAATCTGCTTTTGAGGCAGATGCGGGGTGGCATCGTCACATCTTTACCTTCGGCACCGGCTTCCGGCTCCCAAACTGCGTTTATCAACGAAGGTAAGGAGTTGGGCCGATGAGTTATAACGATGCGCTGCCGCTGGCCGGTTCTCAGGCCGAAGCCGGTCTCGGGATCGAATCCCAGGAAACCGCCCTCGCGCGTTACGCCACCGTCGAAGATATGGTCAAGAACGTACGTCCCGCGCAGCCGGTCCATTGCCTGCATCCCGAAAATCTCGACGCCAACGCGGCGCTGTTCCTCAAAAATTTCCCCGGCAAGGCTTTCTATGCCGTGAAGGTCAATCCCGATCCATACGTCCTGCAGCGCCTCTATGCCGCGGGTGTGCGCCATTTCGACGTCGCCTCGCTGGCGGAAGTGCAACTGGTCCGCCGCCTGTTTCCCGAAGCGCGCACGGCTTTCATGCATCCGGTCAAAAGCCGCGAATCGATCAGCATGGCCTATTTCGACTACGGCATCCGCGACTTCTCGGTGGATACTTTCGAAGAACTCCACAAGATCCTCGAGGAAACCAAGGCCGCCACCGACCTCGCCATCCATGTGCGGCTGGCGACGCCCAAGACCAACGCGGCCTTCAACCTGTCGGAAAAATTCGGCGCCCAGCCCGACGATGCGGTTTCGCTTTTGCGCGATGCCGAGAAAGTCGCCCATAAAGTCGGCCTCTGCTTCCATGTCGGCTCGCAGACGTCCGAGCCTGAATCTTACGCCCACGCCATACAACTGGCCGGCGAGGTTATCCGCAAGTCGGGGGTTGCGCTGGACGTCCTCGATGTCGGCGGCGGCTTCCCCGCTTCCTATCCCGGCATGGAAACGCCGCCGGTGCTTGAATATTTCGACGTCATCAAACGCGAACTCGCCAAGCTGAAGCTGCCCAAGACCTGCGAAGTCTGGTCGGAACCCGGCCGCGCCATTGTGGCCTCCGCAGGAACGCTGGTCGTGCGCGTCGAGTTGCGCCGCGGCGGCGATCTTTACATCAATGACGGCACCTACGGCAGCCTGTTCGACGCCGGCTGGATGAAGTGGCTCTATCCGGTCCAGATCATCCGGCGCGGCCGCCGCAACGGCAAGGGCAGCAAGAACCTGCAGCCTTTCCGTTTCTACGGCCCGAGCTGCGACTCGGTCGACGTCATGAACGGGCCTTTCATGCTGCCCGAAGACATCTGCGAAGGCGACTGGATCGCCATCAGCCAGATGGGTGCCTATGGCCACGCCATGCAGACAAGGTTTAACGGCTTTTATTCCGACCATCGGGTCGAAATAAATCCCACCGCCCCGCCCGTCACGCGCCGCCGCGCACCGAAACTGACCGTTGTGCGCAACGCCACGAAGTCGGCCGAAGTCGTCGAGCAGTGACCGGAATCAGGGCCACGCAGGCTCTGGACTCATAAACCATAGGGATGTTTAATCGGCGCACGCGCTTATTCCGGCGCGTTCAAGGAGGAGCCAACCATGGATAATGTTCTGATCATCGGTGCCGGCGGCGGCGGCGCGGTCGTCGCGAAAAAATGCGCGATGAACCGCAATGTTTTCAAGAAAATCCATCTGGCCTCACGCACGCTTTCCAAATGCGAAACCATCCAAAAGGATTGTGAAAGCGATATCACCGTCTCGCAGCTTGATGCCGACGACGTGAAGCAGACCATCGCCTGTATCGAGAAACAAAAACCCGACCTCGTCATCAACATGGCGCTGCCCTATCAGGACCTCGCCATTATGGACGCGTGCCTCGCTACCGGCGTGCATTACATGGACACCGCCAATTACGAGCCCAAGGAGGTCGCCAAATTCACCTATGAATGGCAGTGGCCGTATCACGAGCGTTTTAAGGAAAAAGGCCTGATGGCCGTGCTGGGCTGCGGGTTCGACCCCGGCGTCAGCAATATTTTCTGCGCCTACGCGCAGGAAAAGCTGATGGACGAGATCCACTTCATCGACATTATCGACTGCAACGACGGCAGCCATGGCAAGGCCTTCGCCACCAACTTCAATCCGGAAATCAACATCCGCGAAGTGACCCAGCGCGGCAAATACTGGAAGAACGGCCAGTGGATCGAGATCGATCCCCTCAGCGTCGCCTGCATGATCGACTTCCCCGAGGTCGGCGCGCGCAAAGGCTACCTGATCTATCACGAGGAAGAAGAATCGCTGGTCAAGAACATCCGCGGGCTGAAGCAGATCCGCTTCTGGATGACCTTCTCCGACAATTACATCAAGCATCTCGACGTTTTGCAGAATATCGGCATGACGCGCATCGATCCGGTGATGTTCAACGGCGTCGAGATCATCCCGATCCAGTTCCTCAAGGCGCTGCTGCCCGAACCCTCGTCGCTGGCCGAGAACTACACCGGCAAGACATCGATCGGCTGCATTATGCAAGGCGTGAAGGACGGCAAGCCGGTGAAGAAGATCATCTACAACGTCTGCGACCACGCCGCCTGCAACCGCGAGATGAAGGCGCAGGCCGTTTCCTACACCACCGGCGTTCCCGCCGCCGTCGGCGCCATGATGATGTTCCAGGGCAAATGGAAAGGCGCGGGCGTGTTCAATGTCGAGCAATTGCCGCCGGTGCCGTTCCTCGAGGAGCTGGCGAAGCAGGGCCTGCCGTGGCATGTGGAAGACGTGAACGGCGCGGTGCAAAAAGAACTGCTGGCCGCATGATCCTGTCATGACCGAGCCTATCCGCCGCGCGGCAAAGCGGGTCGAGACGCCTGCCTTTATCGCGGACGTCGCCAAAATCAAAAAGAATCTCGCCGTGGCGGCCCGCATCCGCAAGGAAGCCGGTTGCAAAATCCTGCTGGCGACCAAGGCCTTTGCGATGCCCGCGGTTTATCCGCTGATGCGGCGCACGCTTGACGGCACCACGGCGAGCGGCCTTTACGAGGCGCGGCACGACCGCAAGGAATTCGACAAGGAAGTCCACGCCTACTGCCCCGCCTACAAGGACAGCGAGGTGGATGAACTGGCCAAACTTGCGGATTATATTTATTTCAACTCGCCGGCGCAGATGAAGATGTATGCCGCCAAGGTCAAGGCGAAAGGCAAGAAAATCGGCATCCGCATCAATCCCGGTTTTTCGAAAGCGACCACCGGCGGCGATCTGTACGATCCCTGCGCGCCCTGCTCGCGCTTCGGCACGCTGCCGGAAGACCTCGACAGGCTGCCGTGGAAGGATATCGACCTTTTGCATGTCCATACGTTGTGTCAGGCGGGGCATAAGGATTCCGTCGCGCTTATCCGCCGCGTCGCCGAGTGTTTCGGCGCGTATGTCGAAAAAGTGAAGACCATCAATTTCGGCGGCGGCCATTATTTCACCGCGGAAAATTACGATGTCGATGAACTGATCGCCGCCATCAAAAAATTTCGCGAGCAGTTCCCGCATGTCGACGTAATATTCGAGCCCGGCGGCGCGCTGGTCTATAACGCAGGCTATCTCGTCACCACCGTGCTCGATACGCCCTTCAACGGCGAATATACGGCTGTTCTCGATACCTCCGCGACCTGCCACATGCCGGACGTTCTGCTGGGCGATTTCCGGCCGCCGGTGATGGATGCCGTCCTGTGCGAAAACAAAAAGGGCCAGCGCACCAGGCCGCCGAAATCGCATCCGCACAGCTATATCCTCGCCGGACGCACCTGCATGACCGGCGATATCATCGGCCTTTACGGCTTCAAAAAGCCGCTCAAGCGCGGCGACCGGCTTATCCTCGGCGACATGCTGCAATATAACTTCGTCCAGAACACCACCTTCAACGGCACCCCGCTGCCCGATCTGTATGTGATGGAGGAAGACGGCACTGTCCTTCGGGCAAGCGCGTTCGGCTATGACGAATTCGCGCGGCGGCTCGGCTGGCCGGCGGGCAAGCTCAGGAAACTGAAATGACAGAGGCCAAATCTCCGCCGCCCGAATGGGCGCCGCACAAGGCGATATGGACGGCATGGCCCGCTACTGCCGATTACTGGCCCTGCCCGATTGCCGAAGCCCGCAAGGAAGTCGGCGAACTGGTGCGCCTTCTTGCATCGAGCGAGAAAGTGCGGCTGCTGGCCTCCGGTGAGGAAGCCTTCGCCGATGCCACGCTTGCCTGCGGCGATGTCGCCGAAATCCTGCCGGTTGCCTACGGCGATATCTGGCTGCGCGACACGGGGCCGATCTTTGCCAAGGATGCATCCGGACAGGCGGTCGCTAATATCTTTCGCTTCAACGGCTGGGGCGAAAAATTCGTCTATCCCGGCGATACCGAAGTCGGCGGCAAAATCGCCGGGATTTCTGGTGCCCGAGCCATTCGGCACGATTTCATCCTCGAAGGCGGCTCGGTCGATCTGGACGGAGAAGGCAATTGCCTGACCACGCGCCAGTGCCTGCTTAACCCCAACCGCAACAAGGGCTGGACAGCAGAAAAAGCTGAAGCGGCGCTGCGGCAGGCGCTGGGCGCGACCAATCTTTTGTGGCTCGATCAGGGGCTGATCGGTGACCATACCGACGGGCATATTGACAATATCGCGCGGTTCGTGGCGCCCGACACCGTCCTGTGCCAGCGTCCGAGCAACAATAAGAATGGGGACGATCCCCACGCGGCGACCTTGCAGGCCATCGAAAAAATCCTGCGCGGCATGAAAAGCACATCTGGAAAACCTCTGCAGGTCGTCACGATCCCGAGCCCGGGCCGTGTCGAGCGCGACGGCGAGGTTGTCGCCGCCAGCCATACCAATTTCATTATCGGCAACAAGATCGTGGTCGTGCCGGTCTATAACGACCGCGGCGATGAAGCGGTCGCCGCAATTACCAGACTGTTCCCCGACCGCAAGGTTGTCGGCCTCGCCTCGCATGCTATCCTGAGCGGCGGTGGTTCGTTCCACTGCATTACCCAGCAGGAGCCGTTATGAGCCGCAAGCTATGAGCCGTACTGTGACCGTCGCCGCGATCCAGACCAGCTATGGGCAGGACATGGCGGCCAATATCGCCAAGACCGAGCACATGATCCGCAACGCCGCGCAGAAAGGCGCGCAGGTCATTCTGCCGTCCGAGCTTTTCCAGAATATCTATTTCTGCACGACGATGGACGACCGCTGGTTTGCCGAAGCCTATCCGTTGAATGAGCATCCCGCTGTCAGGAAAATGCAGGCCCTTGCCAAGGCCATCGGCGTCGTTATCCCAACATCCTTCTTCGAGCGCGACGGCGACAGCTACTACAACAGCGTCGCCGTGGTCGACCATGAGGGCGAGATCATGGGCATCTACCGCAAAAGCCATATCCCCGACGGGCCGGGCTACGAGGAAAAATACTATTTCAAACCCGGCAACACCGGCTACAAGGTCTGGAAGACCAAATTCGGCACCATCGGCGTCGGCATCTGCTGGGACCAGTGGTTTCCCGAATGCGCCCGCGCCATGGCTTTGCTGGGCGCCGAGGTCCTGTTTTACCCGACGGCCATCGGCTCCGAGCCGCACGACGCCGGCATCGACACCTGCCTGCCGTGGCAGCGGGTGATGCAGGGCCACGCGGTCGCCAATTCCATGCCGGTGGTGGCCGCCAACCGCGTCGGCATCGAAAAAGGTTTGGGTGCGCCGCAAAATTTCTACGGTTCCTCCTTCATCGCCGACCATAAGGGCGCCCTTGTCGAGTCGTTCGACCGCAGCGAGCAAGGCGTGCTGATCCACAGCTTCGACCTCGATTTCCTCGCGCAATATCGCCATGAATGGGGCTGCTTCCGCGACCTGCGCGCCGATATCGACTGAGTGATTTTGACCACAGGCCGGAAAAAATCCCCGCAAGTAAAAAATTTTATTGAATGTTAAAAGATTCGCCCTACATTCCGCCTTAGGAAAGCGCACGTACCACTGGCCCAAGGACGGCAAGCCCGTTCCCCACTGGTTTATGTAACGACGTCTTACCGCCTCGGTTGCAATGACGTGCCGCGCATATATTCTGCGTTGAAATAGGGAATTTGGGCCCATGGGTTACAACGAAATGCTGCCGCTCGACGGCACCAGCATCGCTTCATCCGAAGCCGGTTTCGGCCTGCCGCGCTTCGCCACCGTCGAGGAGATGGTCAAGAACCTGCGCCCGGCCCAGCCCGTCCATTGCATGCATCCCGAAAATCTGGCCCGCGCGGCCCAGACCTTCGTCGACCACTTCCCGGGTCCTACGCTGTACGCGGTCAAGTCCAATCCCGACCCTTACGTCCTGCGGCACCTGCATGCCGCCGGTATCCGCCATTTCGATGTCGCCTCGTTGGGCGAGGTCAAGCTTGTGCGCGGGCTGTTTCCCGATGCGCATCTGGCTTTCATGAACCCGGTGAAGAGCCGCGAGGCGATCCGCGCCGCCTATTTCGATTACGGCGTGCGCGATTTCGTCATCGACACGTTCGAGGAACTGCACAAAATTCTGGAAGAAACCAAGGTCGCCGCCGATCTCGGCATCGTCGTGCGTCTGGCCATGCCGAAAGGCAGCGCCGCCTGCGAGTTGACGGGTAAATTCGGCTGCCTGCCGGATGTCGCCGTATCCTTGCTGCGCGACGCCGACAAGGTGGCGCACAGGGTCGGACTTTCCTTCCATGTCGGCTCGCAAACGCTCGATCCATCCTCTTATGCCGCCGCCATCCAGAAGGCCGGCGAGGTTATCCGCGCGGCAGGCGTGGCGATGGATATATTCGATATCGGCGGCGGTTTCCCGATTCCCTATCTCGGCATGAATACCGCGCCGCTAACGGATTACTTCGAAATCATCAGGCAGGAAGTTGCCAAACTGGAACTGCCAAAATCCTGCCAGATCTGGTCGGAACCGGGCCGCGCTTTGTCGGGCACCGGCGCGACGCTGGTGGTGCGCGTCGAGTTGCGCAAGGGCGACGTGCTGCATATCAACGATGGCAGTTACGGCAGCATGTTCGAGGTGTGCTCGATGAACTGGAAGAACACGGTTCATCTGATCCGCCCCGGACGCAAGAGCCGCGTGGCATCCGGCAAGAACGTAACGCCGTTCCGTTTCTACGGCCCTACCTGCGATTCCGTCGATTACATGGCAGGGCCCTTCCTGCTGCCCGCCGATGTCTGCGAAGGCGACTGGATCGCCGTTCAGGGCATGGGCGCCTATATGGCGGCGTCGCAATCGAACTTTAACGGCTTCTATTCCGATGTGCAGGTGGAAATAGCCCCGCCGGCAAACGCGCCCGCCAAGCGCCGTACGTCGCGCGCGTCGGCGCATCTGAAACTGGTCAAATCCGACAATGTGGTCGAGCAGTAATTTTTCTGCGGCCTTAATCTTTATATAAAAAGAACGGGCGGCGTCTTCCTCCGCCATACCAACCTTATAAATTTTCCGACAGTGTGCATCTCCTTATCCATTTCTTTTCAGGAGTATAGCCATGCCCCATATCGTCGGAATTGTTGAAACCGCCCCGCTCGCCAACCAAGCCATTGCCGAGCTTTTGTCGGCAGGCCTCACCAAAGACGATATCAGCCTTGTGATGTCGGATAAGACCAAGGAACATTTTTCGGCGGCGACCAAGGATTCGGGCGACCGCGCCCTTGCCGACAGCGCCATCGGCGCTACCACCGGCGGCGTTCTCGGAGCGATGCTGGCAGGATTGACGGTGATGGCGGCTATCGCCATCCCCGGCGCGCAACTTCTGATGTTCGGTCCCCTGGTCGCCATGGTCACGGGCGGCGGCGCAGGCGCCGCCGTCGGCGGGCTGATCGGCGCATTGTCGGCCGCCGGAATTTCGGCAGCCGAAGCCGCCAAATATCAGGACGAGATCAAGGCCGGTAAAGCCGTCATCGTCGCCCACACCAAGAACGACGCGCAGACGCAAGTGGCGCGCTCCGTCCTGATGGGCACCGGCGCCACCATCCGCGCTGCCTAGGTTTTTACGAAAAAGGGCGCAGGAGTTTTTTTGCGAAAAGAGGGTGCAGGAAACTTCGGTTTCTTGCGCTCTTTTTTTGTTGGATATCGTTTCCGGACTTACTCGGCGGCGTGTTGCAGAATTCTTGCGGGGCCTGTGGGTCGCGGCCTCCATAGCATGCGTTCCACGGGTTTGGCGTCCAGCGCCGATTTCAGGCTGGGAATAAAAAAGGCGGCGGCATCGATGACAAGTTGCGCGTTGCGTATGCCGATCTTGTCGTCGATGTCGCCCGATTCCAGTATCCGATGAAGAACGGGGATGCTTTTGTTGACGGGGCTGTATTTATACCAATCACCTTGGTCACCGAAAGCGCCCTCTATATTCTTCCACTCCTGACTTCGCGGATCTTTGTTGGACCACCAACGGCTGATCATTGCCTGAATTTTTTCCGACGATTTATCCAGCGGCACTTTTTTCAAGTCCGAGTAGACGCGGAGACGAAGCTCGTAGGTGGACAATACGGATTTATCATACGTAATGTCCGAATGCCCGTCGAGGCGAAGCGCGGTCATATATTTGCGATAGGCCGACCGGAATCCGGACAGAGCGCGGCCATGCACGACGCCCGCGATGGTTGTCTCCAACTCTCGCGCCAAAGCCCCGAAAGAGGGTTGCCCGGCCAGCAGCGATAGCCCCGCAAAACATTTTTCGTCGGCATCATCTTCGGTTTCGGACTGGTAACTG
Organism: Rhodospirillales bacterium; assembly: GCA_015654915.1. Classification (GTDB taxonomy): domain Bacteria; phylum Pseudomonadota; class Alphaproteobacteria; order UBA9219; family UBA9219; genus JAATFY01. Next base: position 82 of record JAATFY010000104.1, on the reverse strand, counting down.
TCGGTCTCTATGAGTGCCGTGGGGCAGAGCTGAAAATGATGACCTAATTCATGGCCGGCATTGTAGGCCTTTGCAATCTTGC
>JAATFY010000011.1 GCA_015654915.1 Rhodospirillales bacterium | reverse complement strand
TCCGCTTGCCGCTGGTGCCGATCAGCAAGGCCAACGAGAAAATCGTTGAGGACGCGCTGCGCAAGGTAGGGCTTCTTTCGGCGGATGCGGTTATCAAGCCGGCGATGCGGGCTTAGCTGCCTTTAAACCCCAACACATCGTCCATCCCGTAAAATCCTGCCGCTTTGCCGTGCAGCCATAGGGCTGCCTGCACCGCGCCACGCGCGAAAATGGCGCGGTCGGTAACGCTATGCTGCAGGCGGATGATTTCGCCGTTGCCGGCGAAGACGACTTCATGGTTGCCGACAATCTGGCCGGCGCGGATGGCGGTATAGCTCGGCTGCTTTTTGCCGCCGTTACCGCGCAATATGGCTTCGCCCAGCGCCTTGGCGGTGCCGGACGGGGAATCCTTTTTCATGCTGTGATGCTCGTCGAGAATGGCGACGTCGTAATTGAAATTGCCAAGCAGCTTTGCCGCCAGCGTCGTGATCTGCTTCATTGCCGCGAGGGACAGACTCGTGTTGGGTGCATAAAGCACCGGAATTTTTTTGGCGGCCTCTTTGAGTGCCGCAATGCCTTCGTCGCTTAATCCGGTTGTGCCGGACACGAACGGCTTGCCGTGAGTTGCGGCGAGGCGGACGTAATCGGGCGTCGCATCGGCCAACGTGAAATCGATCACCACATCACTGATGGCAATAACTTCTTTTGCTTCCGTCGTGATCAGGGCGCTTTCGGTTTTCTTGTATTCCGGCTGCATGGTGCGCACCACGCCACCCGCAAGCGTGCAGGCGTCGTTGGCGGCGATTTCTTCGGCAATCGCCTGTCCCATGCGTCCGGAATAACCGAGAAGCCCTATGCGGATCATTTCAGGTAGTCCTTGGCCAGAAGCTCGGCGATCTGCACGGCATTGAGTGCCGCACCCTTGCGCAGATTGTCGGAGACAACCCACAGATTGAGGCCGTTTTCGACGGTGATATCCTCGCGGATACGGCTGACGAAGGTGGCATCCTCGCCCGCGCACTCGACCGGCGTGACAAAGCCATCGTCATGATGGTGGTCGATCACCACAACGCCCGGCGCTTTATTGAGCGCGGCGCGGGCTTCGGCGGCGCTGATCGGCTTTTCGAACTCGACATTTATCGCTTCGGAATGGCCGATGAAAACCGGCACGCGGACGCAGGTCGCGCTGACCTTGATTTTGGGATCGAGAATTTTCTTCGTCTCGACAGCCATCTTCCATTCTTCCTTGGTCATGCCGTCTTCCATGAAGGTGTCGATGTGCGGAATGACGTTGAAGGCGATCTGCTTGTGGAACACTTCCTTGACGAGGCTGTCATTCACGAAAACCGCGCGCGTCTGGCTGAACAGTTCGTCCATACCTTCGCGCCCTGCGCCGGAAACCGATTGATAGGTGGCGACAACGATACGTTTGACGGTTGCCAGGTCATGCAGCGGCTTGAGCGCCACCAGCATCGGAATCGTGGAGCAGTTGGGTGTCGAGATGATGTTTTTCTTTTTGTATCCCGCCAGCGCTTCGGGGTTCACCTCCGGCACGATCAGCGGCACATCGGGGTCCATGCGGAAATAGGAGGTTTTGTCGATGACGACGCAACCGGCCTTGCCTGCCTTGACCGCAAAATCGGCGGAGACTTTCGCCCCTGCGGCGGAGAAGCAGATATCCACGCCCTTGAAATCGAACTTGGCGAGGTCCTGTACCGTCAGCACATCGTCTTCGCCATAGCTGACTTCGCTGCCCGCCGACTTGGCGGAGGCAAGCGCGATCATTTCGTCGACCGGAAACGCCCGCTCGGCCAGTGTTTTCAGCACTTCGCGTCCGACGGCGCCCGTAGCGCCCACAACGGCAACTTTGTATCTTTTCATAGCGTTAGCCTTATATGTTCAACTGTAATTCAATGAATTATGCTATAGCGTAAATGTAATCGCAATAACTAATGCCGGAAATGGCTGAAAAAACATGAGCATGGAAGACAAAGATAGCTTCTCCACCTATGCCGAATTCTGGCCCTATTACCTGAGCCAGCACAGCAAGCGCGCGACGCGGCTGTGGCATGTGGCGGGAACCTTTCTGGCTCTGGCGGCTATTGTTGTTTCCCTCGCCTTTTTCAAGCCGGTCTGGCTGCTGCTGGCGCCGGTCATCGGCTATGGCGTCGCCTGGATCGCGCATCGCTTCGTCGAGAAAAATCACCCTGCAACCTTCCGCTATCCGCTCTGGTCGTTGCGCGGCGATTTCCATATGCTCGGGCTCTGGC
>JAATFY010000238.1 GCA_015654915.1 Rhodospirillales bacterium | reverse complement strand
GATCGAGGCGCGGAGCGATTTGACGCTCGAGCTTAAGGAAGGCGACCGCGTCGGCATCATCGGCCATAACGGCGCGGGCAAGACGACGTTGCTGCGTATTCTCAGCGGCGTGTACGAGCCGAGCTACGGCGAAATTTCCGTCTATGGCAAAACCGCCGCCCTTTTCGACCTTGCGCTCGGGATGGAAGATGAAGCCACGGGTTACGAGAATATCGTCCTTCGCGGCCTGTTCGGCGGCATGAGCCTGAGCGAAATCAAAACCTACGAGCCCTTGATCGCCGAATTCAGCGGCCTTGGCGATTACCTGCAGATGCCCCTGCGCACCTATTCATCGGGCATGGTGCTGCGGCTTGCATTCGCCATCGCCACCTGCCGCCAGCCGGAGATTATTCTGCTGGACGAATGGATATCGACGCTCGACGAAGAATTCATGGAGAAAGCCAAGCAACGGCTGCGCGATCTGGCCGCAAAATCGAAAGTTCTGGTGATGGCCTCACACCAGACCGATTTGCTCAAGGCCCTCTGCAACAAGGCGATCTTCATGCAGCACGGCAAGTTGGTTGCTTTTGGGCCGATTGACGAGGTGATGGCGAAGTATTTGCCCGCCAAAGCCGCTTGATCATAAAAATTTAGTCCAATGAACTTCTCCAACAATGGCTATTGGGGTTCCGCCTTCTCTCATTTCGACAGCCTTTTCAATTTTGCGGCCATATGAAGAATGAGCCCAGCTCTCGGTCGCATAAACCCCGACAACCAGGTAATTTGTTTTTTGCGTTAAAGAACCGGCGGATGCCCCCTTGGCCTCGTCACTTGCCTCACAATCGCGTCTTGCGCCAAAAGCGAAAGTGCCGGTGAAACAAAAATTGGTTTTACGAAATGAGATATCGGGTTCGGGCTTATCAAGGGGAAGTGTCGAAGATTTCAAAATTTCTCCGAGCTCAAACTCGCCTCCTGAAAATTTTTCGAGCGTTTCGAAAAGTTCCTTAGATTCATCGGCATCTAAAATATTATCCGACAACATGCCATTAATTCGCCGCAGCAAATTATTGATTACCGGATTACCCGTCACGCCCGCGTTTGCGGTAAGCCATTTTTGAAGATATTCAGCCTCAGGTTTAGTGATAACACCATCCGCAATAAGGCCTCGACTAATACCTATCAATTCATTTATCTGTCGATCATCAATTCGAGCACGATTAAAAACATTATGTAGTTCGTTCGACATACAGCCTCCATTCGGAAATGCCACAGTCTAAGCCGTTAACTTCTCCATTTCAACACGACATCCTTGACCGGATTTTCGAACGGCCTGCCCTCGTTTTGGGCTCGGACGAATTCGTTCTTGAGCTGGCCGTACCACCGCGCCTGCGTGTCGGCATCGCGGATCAGCATCAGGTTTTGCTCAAATTTCAGCCCGTCCTGCTGCATAACAACCACGCCGCGATCCTGCTGCAAAAATCGCCGCGCGAAAATCCGTACCAACGGCGACAACAGGCGCAACCAGCCGATAGTCGTATAAATCGAATGGGTGATTTCGGTTTCGGTGTCGCTGATCGGCGTGACGCAGGTCAGATTGCCGACGACATGCTTGCCGATGCGAATGTGTTCGATGCGCACGCCCGGCAGTTGGAATGAGATTTCCGTCTCCGGCGCGCCGCCCAGCAATTTATAGGCAAAGGAATTTTTCGAAGGCCGGTGCCGCTTCATGGTGAAACCGAGATGCGACGGGCCAAATGCTTTCGCCTTTTCATGAATCGAATGCCGCGAACGCCACCACCATGACGTATGGACGAACGGCCCGTGCGCCGGGTCCATCAGGCCGATAACGGCATGATCGATATAACAGGGGAACGACAAAATCTCGCAGACGCTGGGCGCAGTATTCGCCGCGATATCGGGCACAACCGGCACCGGCGGAAGTTCGGCGACTTTTACCTTCGGGTCTTCCATGAATATCCAGATGCCGCCCTGCGACTCCCGCACCGGATAAGAGCGAACGCAGATATTTTCCGGCGTGACGCCTTCATGGCCGGTCAGGGACGGAATGGCGGTGCAAGTTCCCTTATCGTCGAAGCGCCAGCCGTGATAGCAGCACTCGACTTCCTTACCGTCGAACTGCCCGTAAGACAACGGCATGCCGCGATGCGGGCAGATGTCACGCACGGCAAAAACTTTCCCGTCATCGCCACGGCAAAACAAGACCGGTTCACCAAGCAAAAGTTTGCCCAGCATTTGACCGGACGTCAGCGCCGCCGACGGCAGCGCGTAGTACCAGAGATTACGGAGAAAAAAATTTGGCGATGCGGTCACGAGAAGCCCTCGCCCTCCCATCGCTGACGCGATGGGGCCCTCCCTCTCCCGCATTGCGGGAGAGGGTGCCGAGCGCATGCGAGGCGGGTGAGGGCCATTCGTGTTACCGGTTTATTGAAGAACTACTCTTCCATCCCCAGCGCCGATTTGTAAAGCTCCAGCAATTCTTCCTGTTCGCGGCGCTTTTCCACCTCGATTTTACGGATGCGGACGATCTGGCGGATGATCTTGACGTCGAAACCGGTGCCCTTCGCCTCGCCATAGACTTCTTTCAGATCCTCGCCGACGGCGGCTTTGTCCTCTTCCAGCTTTTCGATACGTTTGATGAGCGAACGCAAACGTTCGCTGGAAACTGCGCCTGAAGCGTCGGGCATGATCAAGGCTCCTTGGTGGTGAGGAAAGAGGGAGGGACTTTCTAGAGCAGGGCCGCCCGCGAATCCAGCGGGAAATAGATCGAAAATCAAAGTAAATTTCGTTTTTAAGGAATCAATAAATGTGTTGAGGTAAGGTCGGTTTTCAACCGGAAGGCAATTCCATGCCCTTTATTGTACGCGACGAGAACGGCAAGGTTATTCGCGCCAGCGCGCGGCAATTGCATGGCGGCGAGTTTGTGCCGCATAGCCATCCCGATGTCATCGAATTCCTGAAGACGCATGGGCAGGACCCGAAAAACGTCGAAGAGTCGCTCAGCGAATTGCGCCGCACCGACGGCGAGATGGCGCGCGCCGTCGAAGACGTGATCATGGTCCTGCTGAAAAAGAATGTCCTGAAACTTTCGGATATGCCGAAACCGGTGCAGGACCGCATGGCGCTGCGCGTCAAACTGCGTATGCTGATTCAGGACGCGTACGAACAAGCCTCGAACGCAAAACCGCATTAAGATTCGGATTAACGCTTGCTGAACTGGAAGCGGCGACGCGCTTTGGCGCGGCCGTACTTCTTGCGTTCGACCACGCGAGGATCGCGGCGCAGGAACAGGGCAAGCTTCAACGGCTTGCGCAGTTCCGGCTCGAAATTGGTCAGCGCCTTCGAGATACCGTGCTTCACGGCACCCGCCTGCCCCGACAAACCGCCGCCGACAACCAGACATTCGACATCGAACTGGCTGGCACGATCGGCAACCGAGAAGGGCTGGTTGACGACCATCTGCAAAACCGGACGCGCGAAATAAACCTTCAGTTCGCGGCCGTTGACGAGAATCTTGCCGGTGCCGGGCTTGATCCAGACGCGGGCAATGGCGTTCTTTCGCTTGCCGGTGGCATAGGCGCGGCCATATTTGTCGACCTTGCGCTCATGCTTCGGTGGCTCGTTGGAAGCTTCCGGGGCAACGACAATGCCCTGGTCTTTGGCTTCTTCCTTGGCCTTTTCCTTGACGGTGGCCTTGATGTCGGAAAGCTTGGCTGAGGTGGTTTTACGCGGTGGCATTATTTGACCCTCTTGTTCTTCGGATTGCGGGCGGCGAAATCAAGTACCGTCGGATTTTGCGCGGCGTGCGGATGCGTGGCGCCCTTATAGACTTTCAGGTTGCCGGCCTGACGGCGGCCCAACGGACCACGCGGCAGCATACGCTCGACGGCTTTCTCGATGACGCGTTCGGGATGCGCACCGGCCAGCATGCTGGCACGGGTGCGGCCCTTGATGCCGCCGGGGTAACCGGTGTGATAGAAAAATTCCTTGTTCTCGGCTTTCTTGCCGGTCATGCGCACTTTTTCGGCGTTGATGACGATGACATTGTCGCCGCAATCGACCGAAGGCGTGAAGGTCGGGCGATGCTTGCCGCGCAACATCATGGCAATGGCAGCCGCCAGACGGCCGAGGATGACGCCGTCGGCGTCGATCAGGACCCAGGACTTCTTGACGTCCTGATGCCTCATTTCAAAGCTCTTGGTCTGAATGCTTTTTTTGCTCAGTCTGATTTTTGCAGCCATAATTTCCCTCTTTCGTCATCCCCGCGAAGGCGGGGATCCATTTTTCTATCCATCAAGATGGATGCCCGCCTGCGCGGGCATTACACTTAATGGTGGGGGTTTCTACGAATTTGATCGGATAGATGTCAATAAAAATAAGGCAAAATGCCAAAAATAAGCGTGCGGTACTATAATACCTTACGTCGCAGCCTTTATCTTCGCCAGTCCGATTTTAAGCCCTGTTCGCGCCCACACCGCTATATCCAGCAAAAACAGCACCAAAGACGGATATTCATCACCGAAATTTTTGTGGAAATAACGGATGAAGCCGCGCGCCTTGTGTTTCTCGATAAAAGCCTTGGTCGCTTTGCTGGTGCCGCCGATATGGGTCACGACGACATCGGGCGCAAAATAAATCTCACCGCCCGCGCGGCGGAAACGCAGGCATAAGTCCAGATCCTCGACATGCAGGAAATAGCCTTCGTCGAAACCGCCGATTTTCCAGAAATCCTCGCGCGTCAGGAACACGAACGCACCGCTGATCGCCGGAATGGGCGTGATGCTTTGCGGTATCGGCTCATGATTGAAATTCAGCCGCGCTTTGGGAAACAGGAAATAAAGATGCAGCGCCTCGACGAAGGCGGTCGCCGGAGTTAACAGCGCCCGGCGGCAACCGCGCTGATCCTTGCCGTCTTCGTCCAGCAGGCGCGCGCCGATCATGAAGGGACGCTTTAAATTCGCGGCATGGCGTTTCAGTTTTTCCAGCGCGTCCGGTCGTAGCATGCTGTCGGGATTGAGAAACAAAAGCTGTTCGCCCGTTGCGGCACGTGCGCCTGTATTGCACCCCCTGCTGAAACCGACATTGCCGTGGCCGGTGACGAAACGGATACGCGGATCGACCGCCGCCATGCTTTGCAGTTTTGCCGTTATATCGGGCGGATTGCCGTTATCGACAAGACACAATTCGACCGGTACGGTCTGCGCCAGAACCGAGCTAATGGCCTCAAACAGCACGGGGCCCGTGTGGTAACTGACCATGATAACGGAAGTTACGGATGGATTTTCGGCTGTCATTGAATAAGGCCCCTTTCGTCTGCTACCTTAGACATACTGTCATGCCCGCGAAAGCGGGCATCCCGTTTGTTTTTTACCAAAAAGAAACCAAACGGGATTCCGGCTCGCGCTCGTTACGCTCGCTTGGCCGGAATGACGAAAGCGTTATACTTGCTCATGAGCGTCCGGAAAAATGATTACCGTTAAAGAACTCGCCATCCCCGAAGTCAAGCTCCTGATGCCCAAGATCCATCGGGACGACCGCGGCTATGTCGTCGAAATCGTGCATGAAAAGCAGATTCAGGACCTCGGCCTGCCGATCCGGTTCATGCAGGAAAACCAGTCGATGTCGCTGCACAAGAACACCGTGCGCGGCCTCCACAGCCAGAAGCCGCCGCATACGCAGGATAAACTGGTACGCGTGTTACGCGGCAAGATTTTTGACGTCGCCGTTGACGTGCGGCCCAATTCACCGACCTACGGCAAGCATGTCAGCTCGATTTTGTCGGAAGACGACATCACGCAGATGTTTATTCCCGCCGGATTTTTGCATGGGTTCTGTACGCTCGAGGACAACACGGTCGTGCTTTATAAAATGTCGAACCTCTACGCGCCGGGCAGCGAGGTCGGCATCATCTGGAACGATCCCGACCTGAAAATCGAATGGCCGGTCGATCCGGCGAAAGCCATTCTCTCCGGTAAGGACGAGAAACTGCCGCGCTTCAAAGATTTTCCCCGTATCGAGTGGTAGATAAATGACCACCATCATCGTCACCGGCGCGGCGGGATTTATCGGTTCGGCCCTCTGCCGTTACCTGCGCGCCAATAAGATCGCGCGCATCATCGGCGTCGACAAAATGACCTACGCCGCCAGCCGCGAGGCTCTTGCCGGCCTGAAAGGCGATCCGGATTTTACGCTGCTTGAGATCGATATCTGCGACGGCGCGAAAATTATCGAAATCCTGACGACGGCACGGCCTATTGGCATCATTCACCTCGCCGCCGAAACGCATGTCGACCGCTCCATCGACCAGCCCGGCGATTTCCTGCAGGCCAACATCGTCGGTACTTACGCGTTGCTGGAAATGGTGCGGCAGTATCTGCGCATGCTGCCTGAAGACAAACAAAAGCAATTCCGCTTTTTACATGTCTCGACCGACGAAGTGTACGGATCGCTCGGCCAAAGCGGCAGCTTCACGGAAGACATGGCCTACGCACCGAATTCGCCCTACGCCGCCAGCAAGGCGGCATCCGACCATCTGGCGCGCGCGTGGCACAAGACGTTCGACCTGCCTGTCGTTATCAGCAACTGTTCCAACAATTACGGCCCGTTCCAGTTTCCGGAGAAACTGATCCCGCTCAGCATCATGAAAGCCCTCGGCGGCCAGAAACTTCCGATCTACGGCAAGGGCCTGAATGTGCGCGACTGGCTCTATGTCGAGGATCATGCCGATGCGCTCTACCAGATTTTCAGCCGTGGCCGCGTCGGCGAGAAATACAATGTCGGCGGCGCGTCGGAATACCGCAACATCGATCTGGTGCAGGAACTTTGCGCCCTGCTCGACGAAGCTCTGCCGCAATCCGCGCATCGCCCGCATAAAAACCTGATCGAATTCGTCGCCGACCGTCCCGGTCATGATGAACGCTACGCGATGGATTTCAGCAAACTGAAAAAAGAACTCGGCTGGCAGCCGCGCACGACCTTGCCGGACGGGCTGCGCAAAACGGTCGCGTGGTATCTGCAGAACCGCGACTGGTGCGAGGATATCCGGCGCCGCAAATATGGCGGCGAACGACTGGGACAAACGCAGGCGGCGGGAAAGAGCTAGGCCATGGGCATCAAACGCATCATGCTGCTGGGCGCGGGCGGGCAAGTCGGCCAAGCTCTGCGTGCCGAAACCCTTCCTGCCGACTGGGAGCTTGGCGCTTATACCCACGCCGAATGCGACATCACCAACCACCGCGCGGTGCAGGAAACCATCCAGAAATTCAGGCCCGATCTTGTCATTAATTCTGCCGCGATGACCGCCGTCGATAAATGCGAAACGGAACAGGAGCAGGCGACCGCCGCCAATTTCCGTGGCCCCGCCAATCTCGCCGCGCAATGCTCGGCCATCGATGCGCCGCTGATCCATCTGTCGACCGATTATGTTTTCGACGGCACGGACGGCGGAAAGCCCTACCGCGCCGACGACAAAATGAATCCCGTCAATTTCTACGGCCATACCAAGATGATGGGCGAGGAAGCGATCCGGCACGAACATGGCTGGCATGTCATTCTGCGCGTCTCCAGCGTGTTCGGTGCTTACGGCACCAATCTCCTGACCAAGATGCTGCAGACGATCGATACGCGTGACGAGATTAAATCCGTCACCGACCAGATATCGGGGCCGACGCCGTCGCAGGATGTCGCGAAAACTTTGATCGCCATCACGAACGCCATCATGGTCGGCAAGACCAACGGCTTCGGCACGTTTCATTTGTGCGGCGAGCCGCCCGCCACGCGCCTCGAATTCGCGCAGGAGATCATGAAGGCCTATGCGCCCTACACCACACGGCGGCCATCCATACTGCCCGCGCTCACGTCCGACTTCCCGGGTTTTGCGCCGCGGCCGCCCTACTCCGTCCTCGAATGCAGCAAAATCCGCGAAATTTACGGCATCGCGCAAAAACCGTGGCGCGACGGGCTTGCCGAGGCTATGCAGATACTGATGCAGGGCAGGAGACAGGTGGCATGACGACGAAAAAAGGCATCATCCTCGCGGGTGGCAGCGGCACGCGCCTCTACCCCGCCACGCGCGCCATCAGCAAGCAACTGATGCCGGTCTATGACAAGCCGATGATTTATTATCCGCTGTCCACGATCATGCTGTCCGGCATCCGTGAATTCCTTCTTATCAGCACGCCGCGCGATGTACCCCTGTTCAAGGGATTGCTGGGCGACGGCAGTCCGTGGGGCATCAATATCAGCTATGCAACACAGGACGCGCCGAACGGTTTGGCTGAAGCCTTCATCATCGGGCGTTCCTTCATCGGCAACGATAACGTGGCGATGATTTTGGGCGATAATCTTTATTACGGCCAAGGTTTGCAGGATTTGCTGCCGCGCGTAGCGCGAAAAGAAACCGGCGCGACGGTTTTCGGATACCGCGTCGCCAACCCCGAACGCTACGGTGTTATCGAATACGACAGCAAAGGCGTTCCCATTGGTATCGTCGAGAAACCCGCGAAGGCGCCGTCGAAATGGGCCGTTACCGGCCTTTATTTCTATGACAATAAAGTCGTCGATATCGCCAAGGGCCTGAAACCTTCGGCCCGCGGCGAACTTGAAGTTACCGATATCAATTCCGCATATTTGCGGGAAAAGAAACTGGAAGTGATGCGGCTGGGGCGCGGCTATGCATGGCTCGATACCGGCACACATGAATCGCTGGGCACCGCCGCCGATTTCGTGCGCATCATCGAACAACGCCAAGGCCTGATTATCGGCTGCCCTGAAGAAATCGCCTATGCGCGCGGCTATATCGACCGGAAGCAAATGTTGAAGCTCGCCGACGAGATGGGCAAGACCCAGTATGCCGCTTATCTTCGTGATCTGGTCGATCCGGATATGGCATGAGCGAGTCTCTGCTCTCCCCGCTTGTAATTATATCGATCAGCTTTCTTCTTTGCCTTGGCCTGACCGTAGGGCTGCGTAATGTTCTGGTGAAACGCGCGCTGGTCGACATACCGAACGAACGCAGTTCCCATACGGTGCCGGTGCCGCGCGGCGGCGGTCTGGCCATTCTCGCGGTTCTTCTTCCCGGGATGATCCTGACCGGCATTCTGCAAGGCAATCTCATAACTTATGCCGGTATCATCGTAGGCGTCGTCGTGCTGGCCGCCGTTTCATGGCTCGACGACAGCAAGGGCGCAAGCGTCCGCATGCGCCTCAGCCTGCATCTGTTCGCGGCCTGCATCGGCACTCTGGCATTCGGCACCGATGCCACTCTTTTCGCCGGAGCGCTGCCCTTCTGGCTCGACCGGCTACTAATGATCCTGGGCTGGACATGGTTTACCAATCTCTACAATTTCATGGACGGCATCGACGGCATCACCTGCGCAGAAACCGTCGCCCTTGCGACCGGCACATGCCTGCTTATGACCGCGACCGGAATTACCGATCCTTTCGTCTCGATGCTCACATTACTATTGACCGGCGCATGTCTCGGCTTCCTTGTCCTCAACTGGCAACCGGCGAAAATTTTCCTTGGCGATGTCGGCAGCGTGCCGCTCGGTTTTCTGACGGGATTCATTTTACTGTCGCTGGCGGTAAAAGGTTATTTCATCCCCGCCCTGATCCTGCCGCTTTATTATCTGGCCGATAGCGGCATCACGATCATGAAACGCGCCATGCGCGGCGAAAAAGTCTGGGAAGCGCATCGCCAGCATTTCTATCAGCGCGCCGCGCAAGGCGGGCAGCACGATAAAACCGTCTATCTGATCGTGTTCGCCAATGTCGCCCTCATCAGCCTGTCCCTGACGGCGGTAACCAACCCGCAACTCGGCCTCGGCCTTGCGGTTGCCGTGGTTGCCATACTGCTCTGGAAAATGCATAAAACAGCCCAATGAACAGCATCCGCCTGCACCGCCGCACGCTGGCTTTCGTCCATGACACGATCATGGCGCTGGTCGCGTTTTCGCTGGCGCTCTATTTGCGGATGGGCAACGACATTACCACTCTGCCTGCCGGTGATGTTTTTACTTCTATCCTTCTTTTCACACTGACCTGCGCATTGGTCTTCTGGGTCAGCGGCCTTTACCGCAGCATCTGGGCTTTCGCCTCGTTGCGCGACCTGACGGAAATTTTGCGCGCCACGACCATCGCCGTGGCTGCTTTCGTCATCCTCGCCTTTCTCACTACGCGACTTGCGGGCGTACCGCGCACGGCGCCTTTCATGGCATGGTTTATTCTGCTGGCGGGTCTCGGCGGATCGCGCATGGCGTTCCGGTTGCTCCGCGAGCGACGTCTCAGCGCACTCTGGGAGCGTTCGGGCGGCGGACGCGTGAATGTTTTGCTGGTAGGTGCCGGTGATGAAGCCGATCTTTTCATGCGCGCCATTAGCAGCAATCCGCAGGCGCCCTTTCACGTCGTCGGAATCATCGGCGAAAACGATAAACGTATCGGCCGATCCATCCATGGCGCCGAAATTCTGGGAACCGTCGCCGAACTGCCCGCCGTTATCGAAAAACTGCGCAGCCGCGACAAGGCCCCGAGCCGTCTTGTCCTGACGCGCGGACGGACGCGCTTTAACGGCGCCATGGTCGCGCAACTGCTCGAACAGGCCGCTGTGCTGGGTCTCAGCCTATCGCGGCTTCCGTCCCTTACGGAATTGCGCGACGACGTAACGGCGGTATCGGCGGTGCACGACCAGCCGATTGTGCTGGAAGATT
>JAATFY010000094.1 GCA_015654915.1 Rhodospirillales bacterium | reverse complement strand
GGCCGATAGCGCTATCTGGCTCTATGCAGGCACGATTTTTGCCGGCCTGAGCGAATGCCTTTTCAATGGCAACAACAACGCCCTACTCTACGAAAGCCTGAAAACTGAAAAACAGGAAACCCGGTTTCCTCATTATCAGGGCCGCACGCGAAGCATGTTCCAGCTGGCCCTCGGGCTTTCGGCTTTAGGTGCCAGTTTTCTTACGGGTTACGGGCTGCGGTTTATTTTTATACTGGGAATTGTTCCGCAAATATTTTCGATTTTCATCGCTCTGTTTTTCCGGGAACCGCGTATCCATATTCCCGTGGACCCCGAGAAACTCACGCATCTGAAAACGGCCTGCCTGCACATTTACCATAATCCGCGTTTGTGCCTGCTTATGATCGGGCAAGCTATAAGCTACGGTGCGGGTGAATCCGGTTTCAGGTTCCAAAGCGCTTTCGTTAATATGCTATGGCCGACATGGGCCGTTGGCCTCTACCGCGCGGGCAATTATGCCTTCGGCTTTATAGGTTACTGGTTTTCCGGTCAGATTCTTGGTTGCATCAAGAGCCCCCATATGCTGGCGCTAAGGGAAGCTTACTGGTTCGTAGCGCAGAGCATAGCGGTTCTGATGACCAGCATTGTTTCGCCGGTTCTCTTATTAACAGGCGCTGCATTTTACGGCCCGTTTATCGTTGCCCGCGACCATTTGCTGCAAAAAGAATTTACGGATGCTCAGAGAGCGACGATGGGTTCAATAGCCACCTTTCTTGGCAGCGTGGCTTTTACAGTGGTGGCACTTTGCATCGGCCTTATCGCCGACCGTTTCGGCCTGGCGGCGGGCGTCGGGTTTGGTGCCATCGCAGGCGTAACTTCGCTGCCTATCTATATTTATTTATTTCGCAAATATTTTTAAGCGCGCACCAGTTCGTCATAAACGGCGAGCGTATCCGTGACCATCTTGGTTTTATCATAGCGCGCGCGCACCTGCTGCATGGCAGTTTGCGCTTCGGCGGCATGCTGTTCAGGGGTTTGAGTTAGGGCTTTGGTCATTGCCTGCGCGAGACTTTGCGGGTCATTGGGAGGTACCAGCCAGCCATTGGCCCCCGGATGGATAGTTTCGGTAAAACCGCCGAGGTCGCTGGCGATCACCGGCACGCCCATTGCCATAGCTTCAACCGGCACACGGCCGAAACCCTCGGGTATCAGCGAAGGCGCCACGACCAATGCGGCAAGACTGTAAGCGGCAGGCATATCGTCGCAATGGGCCACAAGCCGGACGCGATTCTGTAATTTCCGCGCTGCGATCAAATCCTCCAATTCGCGCCGGTAACCGGCCCGTCCCTGATCGTCGCCGAGAATAACCGCCATGACATCGCCCAGTTCCGGCGGCGACAAAGCCATGGCCTCGACCAACACCGACTGGCCTTTAATAGGGCTGAGACGCGATGGCAACAATGTAAGCCGCTGCCCTTCGGCAACGCCCCATGCGGCGCGGAGCTTTCCCCGCCGCTCTTCCGTGATTTTCTCGGGCGCGAATTTCGCGAAATCGATACCACGCGGAATAATGCGGATTTTGGCGGCATCGGCGTGGTAATTTTTCCTGATATGCGCAGCGATGAAGGATGAAATGGCGATGATGCGGTCGGCCTTCACCATCACGCTGTTGTAAAATTTCTTGAACGGGTTCGAGAATTTATAGGCCGCGTGATTGGTGGTCACGAACGGGCACGACGTCATGCGGCAAGCCCAATAGGCGCTCCATGCCGGCGCGCGGCTGCGGACATGAACGAGGCCGACTTTCCGGTCACGAATGACATGCGCCAGCCAGAGGGCGTTCGCCAGCATCACCATCGGATTTTTGATGTGAACGGAGCGGGTTATATGTTCACCGCCCGCTTTCAGGATTTCAGCAACGCGTGGGCCGCCGGAGGACACAACGATGGACCGGTACCCCGCCATCGTGATGCCGGCCGCGACATCGACGCATGCCTGCTCAGCGCCACCGGCGCCGAGCGAAGGAATGATCTGGAGGATCGTAATCATTTTGGCTTCGTCTTGTACCATTTGACGGTGCGGAAAACGGTTTCCGCGGCATATTCCGACGGAATGAATTGCCCGAGGCCCAGCCAGTTGCCGACCGCAGTCAGGCCTTCGATCTGCTGTTGCCGCGCTTTATCATCGGTCAACAAGGTGTGGATGGCGGCAGCGAGTTTTTCCGACGTGCAATCCTGCTGCAAAAGTTCCGGCACCACCATGCGGTCGTGCATCAGATTGACGAGGTTTGCATATTTTATTTCGATCAGGCGGCGATAGAGAAAATAGGTAAGGGCGCTGATTTTATAGGCGATAACCGACGGCAGTTTTGCCATCGCCAGTTCGACCGCCACCGTGCCGGAGCAGGCCAGCGCCGCGCGCGAGGCCGCGAAGGCATCATATTTGTCCTGATCGTTTTCAACCAGCATCACCGGCACAAGCCAGTTTTCAGTGTGCTCACGGATGTAATCTTTTAGATTGGCCACGACCGGAATCACAACGTGCAGAGTCGGATATTGCGCACGCAACCGTTTAATGGTTTCTCCAAAAACCGGCATCAGGCGCGAAACCTCGCTCATCCGGCTGCCCGGCAGGGTTGTTAATAAGACCGCATCTGGCGCAAGAGCATATTGAGCGCGGAAGCGTTGCGCATCGCCCTGCCCCGCTTCGCTTTCGACGATCGGATGGCCGACGAACGTGCAAGGCAATCCTTCCTTGACGAAATAAGGCGGCTCGAACGGCAGCAGCGCCAGCAAATGGTCGAGAAACTGCGCAATTTTTTTGGCGCGCCCGGGACGCCACGCCCATACGGTAGGCGCCACATAGTGAATAAGGGGTATGCCTTCGCCCTTCAGTTTCTTTGCGACGCGAAAGCAGAAATCCGGCGCGTCGATGGTGATGAGCGCGGCGGGATGTACGCGCTTCACCTCGTTCACCGTCTGTTCGATGCGGGCTATCAGGTGCGGCACATGGCGCAACAGCTCAAACAGGCCAAAATGGGCCAGTTCCGCCTGCGGGAAGAAAAGCTCGATCCCTTCCACCTGCATGCGCGGGCCGCCGATACCGGCAAAACGCACATGGCCGTCGGTCAGTTTTTTCAGCGCGTGCATCAGCCGCGCGCCAAGCAAATCGCCGGACGCTTCGCCGGCGATCAGGAAAAAAAGCGGGGCCTCAACCATCGGCTTTTAAACCAAGAATAAAAATTCCCGCTTCGTCGGCCAGAGCGACGGTCTTTTCGCGCTCGATCAGAAGGCTGCGGCCGGCTTCCAGCGCCACCCCGCGCAAACCGGCCTTGGCTATGGCGGCAACCGTATCGGGGCCGATTGTGGGCAGATCATAGCGGTTATCCTGCTGCGGCTTGGCGATTTTGATCAGGACGCCGCCTGCGCCTTCGCGGCGTAATTGGGCGCTCCGGGCAATCAGCGCGTCGGTGCCTTCGATGGCTTCGACGCCCAGAACCATGCCCTGCTGCACGATCACCGACTGCCCGACATCGAGCGATCCCAAGGCCTTTGCCACCTCGACGCCGCGCCGGATATCGTTTTGCGCGTCATTATCCGGTGCCACGCGTCCTAAAGCCCCTTCCGGCGTCAACAGATCCTTAAATACATCCTGCACGGCGATGACACGCACGCCGCCTTCTTCCTCCATCGCTTTGCCGATAGCGCGTAGAAGCGCATCGTCGCCCAGCATGTTCATGCCGATCTTGGTCAAAACTTTCAGCGCCAGCCAGTCAGGCTTGATCTCGAGCAAGGACGGACGGCGCACGCGGCCGATCATCACGACTTCGTTGATTGCTTCCTGCGCCGCCAATTCCTTGAGCCGCGATCCGGCACCCAGCGGCAGCCAGACATGCGGCAGATTTTCGGCAAGATTTTTATCCGCCTGCCCTTCGAGGCAAATGACATAAAAAGAGCGGTCAAGTTTTTGGCAGGCCGCAATCAGGGCATGCGGAGCCGTTCCGCCGCCCGCGATGATGCCCAGCTTGGGCGCGGGATTTTGGAGCGCGGCGGTCATGAGCTTATTCCTCGTCGTTTTTTGGCTGGCACAAGGCGCGGTTGGCGCGCGCGCGGATAAAATCGACCACGCTGCCGATATGTTCCTGATCCTTGTAAAGCCGCGCGACTTCCTCGAGCCGCTCGGCCATGGTGCCTTCCGGCGCAAACAGCATACGGTAGGCGCTGCGCAATGACCGCACATCGTCGCGCCCGAAACCGCGGCGTTCGAGCCCCACCAGATTAAGCCCGGCCAGATGGGCGCGGTCGCCCTTGACCATGCCGTAAGGAATAACATCGTTCTCGACGCCCGACATGCCGCCGATCATCGCGTGCTCGCCGATGCGCACGAACTGATGCACGGCCGACAGCCCGCCGATGATGGCATAATCGCCGACCGACACATGGCCCGCCAGCGTCGCGTTGTTGGCGAGGATGACGTGGTTCCCGATCTGGCAGTCATGTGCGACATGCGACGCCACCATGAAAAGGCAGTTGTCGCCGACGCGCGTTACCATCCCGCCGCCTTCGGTACCCGGGTTCATCGTCACATGTTCGCGGATCTGGTTGTTTGCGCCGATCTCGAGCGCCGAATCTTCGCCCTTATATTTCAAGTCCTGTGGCTGTTGTCCTAATGAAGCAAAAGGATAAACAACCGTACCGGCGCCGAGCGTCGTACGCCCATCCACCACGACATGCGCGACTAACCGCACACCGTTGCCCAGTTTGACGCGGGGGCCTAGCACGCAATAGGGGCCGATAAAGACGCCTGAGCCGATAGAAGCGGCCGGATCGATGACCGCCGTGGGATGGATTTGGTTTGCCATGTGCCTGTTACTCGGCTGCGGAGCCGGCCCGATCCTTGCCTTCGCCGTTCGGAACCAGCATCGCGGTGTAGATCGCTTCGGCGCATAAACTATCGCCGACATAGGCCTCGCCCTTGAACTTCCAGACATTGCCGCGCTGGCGATCCTTTGTAACCTTGATATGCAGCTGGTCGCCGGGAACGACGGGCTTTCTGAAACGCGCGCTTTCAATGGTCATGAAATAGACGATGTGGGAGTCGGAGCCGACATTGTTCAGCGAGTCCACGACCAGCGTCGCCGAGGTCTGCGCCATCGCTTCGATGATCAGTACGCCGGGCATGATCGGATGGCCGGGGAAATGGCCCTGGAAACACGGCTCGTTGGCCGATACGTTCTTGATGCCGGTGCAGCTCTCGCCGGGCACGACGTCGATGATGCGGTCGATCAGCAGCATCGGGTAGCGATGCGGGATCCGCGCCATGATGCCGGCAATATCGATGGTGCCGTTATTTTTATCGTCGGTCTTTGGCTTGGTCATAAAGCAACTCCAACCTTTGGGCCCTCACTTCTAGCCCGATTGGACTTGGGTTTTCAATAGGTTGGCTAGGGCTTATCTTCGGGGGCCATTTTAACCGTTACTTGGGGCAATTTCGCGTTCAACCGGCCCAGAACCTCGTCGGTCACATCGAGAGGCTTATCGACCCACAGCGCCTGCTGTTTGACCAGCACGAGATTGGCGCCGTGCTCGTGCGCGACGGTATCGACGATCTCAAGAAGGCTGGCGCGCACGGCGTTCATGGAATCGGTGAAGGCCTGATCCAGCACCTTGCGCCGCGCCTGCACATGCCGCTCGACGGTCAGGAAACGCTGGCGCAACTGCTGCTCGCGGTCGGCATAGACATCGGCGGCGAGCTGGTCATGCGACTTGCCGAGCTCCTGCTCGGCCTGCCGCAAGCCGTTTTCCTCGGCTTCGATCTGGGTCTGGAATTTGGCGCGCTGGCTTTCAAGCTGCTTTTGCACATTTTTTGCGGCGAGCGATTCTTCCAGAATGCGCTGCACGTCGATAATGGCGATGACAGGAGCGGGAAGTTTCGACTTGGCATCGACCGGCGTCGCGACCGGCGCGGGTGCGGCCGCATACGCAAGGCCGCCGGTCAGGACGAAACACAAGGAAAGCAAAAGCAGGCGATTTTTCTGCAACACGGTATTCGTCCCGTCAAAGATTAGAACTTGGCGCCGAAACTGAAGTGAATATGTTCGATCTTGTCATAGGTTTTATAGAGGATGGGCTCGGCAAAATCCAGCCGCACAGGGCCGAAGGGCGACGCCCATGTCAGGCCGACGCCGACGCTGACATGCAGGCTTTCGTCGTTGGCGAGAACATCGCCCGGTATGGCTTTTTCGGGGTTTTGGCCCAGCGTGCCGGCGTCCGAGAAAATATGGCCCTTCAGGCCGAGTTCCGCCGGCACCGGCAGGGGTGTCGTCAGTTCGATGGTGCCGCGCGAGAAACGGTCGCCGCCCAGCGCGTCGTTATTGACGTTGGTGAGGTCGCGCGGCCCGATGCCGGCATATTCGAAACCGCGCAACGTATCGCCGCCGATGAAGAACCGTTCGTTGATCTTGGTCGGACCATTCATACCCCAGATTTCGCCGACCTCGCCGGTGCCGCTCAGGATCCAGCCCTCGGCCAGCGGGTAGTATTGCGTGCCGCCCATGCGGACACGGAACCATTTGCGCGATCCCCCGGCGCCGGCGATGTCCGTATTCAAATGGGTGATGAAACCGAGCGTCGGATCGAGTTTGCTGTCGCGCGTGTCATACGTCAGTTCCTGCCCCACCGACGAGGTGGTGGAAAAGCCCTGCTGGTCGAGAATGAACAGCGACGCCGTGCTCGGCACGTTGCTGATGCCGTCGGCGTGGAAACTGTAATTCAGGCGCTGGCGTAACTGCTCGGACAAGGGATAGCCCATGCGCAAGGTAATGCCGGTGCTGTCCGTGTCATAAGAGCTTAAATCCTGATTGTCGGTCTGGATGCGGAAAAGGTCGACGCCGGCGGATAGATCGCGGTTGAGGAAATAAGGTTCGGTAAAACTGGTATCGATCTGCTTGGTACGGCCGGAAACGGTGGCGCCCAACCGGACATCCTGCCCCTTGCCCATAAAGTTGTGTTCGCTGATGCTGAAGTCGCCCAACGGGCCGTCAGTCGAGGAGAATCCGGCACCAATGGCGACTTCGCCGGTCGATTTTTCCTTCACTTCGACCTTCACGTTGGCGCGGTCGGGCTGCGCGCCATCGACCGGCGTGACCTTGACGGTTTCGAAAAAGCCGAGATCCTTGAGCCGCTGTTCGGAGCGGTGGATTTTCGTGGTGCTGAACGGATCGCCTTCGGCCAGCTGCATCTCGCGGCGGATGACCTTGTCGATGGTGCGTTCGTTGCCGCTGACATCGATGCGGCCGATATAAACACGCTCGCCTTCTTTGATGTCGTAATTCAGGTCGACCGTCATCTTGTCTTTATGCCGCTCGGGATTGGGCACGATATTGACGAAAGCATATTGCATATCGCCGAGCACCGTCGTCAGCTTGGCGATGGTTTTGTCGATCTGGTCCGCATCGTACCAGTCGCCTTCCTGCGTCGTGAGGTATTGGCGCAAATCTTCGGCTTTCAGGCCCTTGATCTCGCTGGCGATATTGATCTTGCCGAATTTATAGCGCGGCCCTTCCTCGATAGTGAAGGTGAGAAAAAAATCGTCGTGGTCGGGCGTCAATTCCGCCACCGCCGACAGTACGCGGAAATCGACATAGCCTTCGTTCAGGTAGAATTTCCGCAACAGTTCTTTGTCGTAATTGAGGCGGTCGGGGTCGTAATAATCAGTCACCGAGAAAAACCGCCACCAGGCGCTTTCCCGCGTGTTGATGATGCTGCGCAACTCGTCGTCGCCGTAATGGCCGTTGCCGATGAATTTGATGGCGCGGACGCCGGTGCGCTTGCCTTCGGTGATCTCGAACACCAGATCGACGCGGTTCTGTTCCAGCTTGACGATCTTGGGCTCGACCACCGCGCCGAAACGGCCCGAGCGGCGATAGACATCCAGAATGCGCTGCACGTCGCGCTGCACGCGCGGCAGCGTGTACACAAGCCGCGGCTTGATCTGAACTTCCTTTTCCAGATCTTCTTTCGAGACTTCGGAATTACCCTCGAACGTCACGCGGTTGATGATGGGGTTTTCCTCGACCTTGACCACCAGAACGGGGCCTTCCACCGCAAGACTGACATCCTTGAAAAGGCCGGTGGCATAGAGCGCCTTCAGCGACGCGTCGAGCTTGTCAGGGGTCGCGGCATCGCCTTTCCCGACCGTCAGATAAGATGTCACCGTTTCGGGCTCGAGGCGTTGCGCGCCTTCGACGTGGATATCCTGGATGATGTCGCCCGCAGGCGCTGGTGCGGAAAGGGGTTGCAGGGCCGGCGAAGGGATTTGCTGCAGCAACGACGATGCCTTGGCGGGCGGTTTCGCGTAAGCCGTTCCGGCGCAAAGCGCCAGCCCCAAAAGGGCAACAGTTATGCAAGCGTGAAACCGGCGTTTCGACATATATCGGCTATTCCTGATTCTTAAGAAAATAGACCGCGAAGGTAGGAAATAACCTTCAGATGCACAAGGTCATTCCAGGTGGCAAAAATCATCAGCGAAAGCACCAGAACCATGCCGACGCTGGCGCCGGTTTCCTGGATTTTATCATGGACGGGCTTGCCCCGTATCCGTTCGGCCAGATAAAACGCCAGATGGCCGCCATCCAGCAGCGGCACCGGGAACAGATTGATAAGCCCGAGATTGACCGAAATGACGGCCATAAGCCAGATCAGCGCAACCACGCCTTCCTGCGCGACATTGCCCGACATCTCGGCGATGCGTAACGGGCCGCCCAGTTCTTCGGTGCCGCGCGTACCCATAATCATCTGGCCGATAGCCTGCAAGGTTCCCGCCGTCAGGTTCCACGTCTCGACGACCGCCTGCTTTACCGCCATCGGCGGCGACCACTTCTTGTATTCCAGTTTCTGCGACATGATGCCGATGCGGCCGATCTTGTGCTCGCCGCCGAACCGGTCGGTCATGGTGACGATTTCCGGCGTCAGCGTGTAATGCGCATGGACGCCGCCGCGCTCAACCTCGACGGGGATCGGCGTGCCCGCATTCAGCGCCACGATGCGCTTGATGTCCTCGAAACGGTCCACCGTGTGACCATCGACCGACAGCACATGATCGCCCGGCAGCAGGCCGGCTTCGGCTGCCACGCCGTTTTCTACCACCGTGCTGACATCGGGCGGCGAATAGGGCTGGCCCTGAAACATGAAGAGAAGCGCCAGAACGACGATGGCGAACAGGTAATTCGCGGCGGGACCGGCAGCGACGACCGCCATGCGCTTGTCGACATGCTGGTGATAGAAAGCGATGCGCTTTTGCTCTTCCGTCATGCTGTGGACGGCGGAATCCGGCGTGCTGGCGGCGCTGGCGTCACCGTACATTTTGACATAGCCGCCGAGCGGCAGCCAGGACACTTTCCAGCGCGTCCCGCGCTTGTCGGTCCAGCCGAAAATCTCGCGGCCGAAACCGATGGAAAACGTCTCGATTTTCACGCCGCAGCGCCGCGCCACCCAGTAATGGCCGAACTCATGCACGAACACGACGATGCTGATGACGATGATGAACGGGATCGCGTAATGTCCGGCAAGGATCAGGATGTGGGGCATGGGGCTTCCTACGTCTTTGCGAGTTGTTGGACCTGCGCTTCGGCAAAACGCCGCGCAGCCTGATCGGTCTCATGTAAAATTTCCAGATTGTTCAATGCTGCAACCGGAATACCGTTCAAAGTCGCTTCATTGACGCGCTCGATATCGAGAAATCCGATGCGTTTATCGAGGAACGCCTGCACGGCCACTTCGTTGGCGGCATTAAGCGACGCGGGAGCCGTGCCGCCTTTTTTCATCGCCTCGCGCGCAAACCGCAGCGCCGGAAATTTCTGCGGGTCGGGCTGTTCAAACGTCAGCTGGCCGATCTTGGCGAGGTCGAGTTTCGCGGCAGGCGTCGCCATGCGTTCGGGCCATGCCAGCGTATAGCCGATGGGCGTACGCATATCGGGCGTGCCCATCTGGGCAAGAACGGAGCCGTCTTCATATTCGACCATGCTGTGGATGATGGATTGCGGATGCACCAGAACGTCGATTTTCTCCGAAGGCATCTGGAACAGGAAATGCGCTTCGATCACCTCGAGGCCTTTATTCATAAGGGTCGCGCTGTCGACGGAGATTTTGGCGCCCATACTCCAGACCGGATGCTTGAGGGCCTGCTCGGGCGTCATCTTCGCCATTTCTTCGCGCGTCGCCGTACGGAACGGGCCGCCGGAAGCGGTTATGATCAGCCGTGAAATCGCTTCGGGATGTTCGAAATCGAAAACCTGCCAGATGGCGTTATGTTCGCTGTCGACCGGTAACAACTTAGCGCCGGTCTCGGCGACCAGCTTCATCATCAGGGGTCCGGCGCAAACCAGCGTTTCCTTGTTGGCAAAGGCAATCGTGGCGCCTCGCCGCGCGGCGGCCAAGGTTGCGGGCAACCCCGCCGCGCCGACAATGGCGGACATGACCCAGTCGCTGTCGGCCGCGGCAGCTTCGACAATGGCTTTGGCGCCCGCGGCCACCGCAATATTTGTATCGACCAGCGCGTCTTTCAGCGCGCGATATTGGCTTTCATCGGCGATGACGACCAGCTCCGGCTTCAGCAGCCGCGCCTGCTCGACCAGCTTGGCGACATTCTTGAGCGCCGTAAGCGCGACAACTTCGTATTTTTCGGGCGCGCGCGAAATCAAGTCGATCGTCTGGCAACCAACCGATCCGGTCGAGCCCAGAATGGCGACGCGGCGTCGCGCTGGTGCCGCCGCCTGAAGAGTTTTCGTTTTTGCCTGAATGACGTTCACGTTACCACCATTGCATTTGCGCACCGAGCGCGATCTGGAACAACACAAAGAAAATTGCCGCAAAAACAAGCCCATCGATCCGGTCGAGAACGCCGCCATGGCCCGGGATCAAACCGCCGCTTTCTTTCACTCCCGAACGCCGCTTGAAAGTGGATTTAAACATATCCCCAAGTTGCGAAACCAACGCCAGCGCCAGCGCGAGCAATAGAGCGATACCCATGCGTCGCGCGCCGAAACCGGTCGCGACACCATAGCCAAGGACTGCCGCCAGCGCCATACCGCCGAAAAGCCCGGCCCAGGTCTTATGGGGGCTGATTTCCGGCACCAATTTCGGCACACCGCTCAGCGTCCCTGCCAGAAAAGCACCGGTATCGGTGCCCCAAACTACAGCCAACAGGTAATAGCACAGGCCCATGCCGATCTCGGGCGTTTCGCGAAGATAAAGCAACGCAAGGCCGCTGCCCGCCATGTAAGGGATGCCAAGCGCGACCCATCTGGCCTGATCTTTATGATCACGGGCCGCGAGCAAAAAGAGCATAGGAACCAAAACCACACCGAGCGCCAAGCCGAAGGAGGGCGACAGCACGGCGCCACAGCCCATGACCAGCAACAGGGAGGCATGGGCGGCGAGGACGACAGCGCGATTACCCGATGGATCGACCAGCCTCAGCCATTCGCGCAAGCCGAGCGCGACGGTAAGAGCAATAACAACAGGATAAATCCAGCCGCCGAGATACACCGCCGCCAGCACAAGCGGCGCAAGCACGAGCGCGGTAATAACGCGTTTGCGCAAGTTGGCGATGTCGAAGGAAGCTGAACTAAACGCGGCCAACCGTCGCTCCATAGCGGCGCTCGCGGCGCTGGAACTCAGCGATGGCTTCGGCCAGATGCGGCGCGGAGAAATCGGGCCACAGCACATCGAGGAAAACGAATTCGGCGTAGGCCGATTGCCACAAAAGGAAGTTCGAGATGCGCTTTTCGCCGCTGGTGCGGATCACAAGGTCGGGATCGGGCAAGCCGCCGGTGAACAAAAACGACTGCATGACATGTTCGTCGATCGCGTCGGCCTGCAACTGGCCGCGTTCGACCGCCTTGGCAAGGCCGCGCGCCGCAAGAGTGATTTCCTGCCGCCCGCCGTAGCTGAGCGCCAGAATAAGCGTCAAAGCTTTGTTGTCCTGCGTCAGTTCTTCGGCGTGGTTGATTAGATCGATAATGTCGTTCGGCAATTTCTTGCGCTCGCCGATGATTTTGACGCGGATATTTTCCTTATGCAGAGATGCCAGCTCGCTGCGCAGGTAATAGCGCAAAAGCCCCATCAACTCTTCGATTTCGGTAAGGGGACGGCTCCAGTTTTCGGACGAAAAACTGTAGAGCGTCAGATGCGTGACCGCCAATTCGCGGGCTGCCTTGATCGTGCGCCGCACGGCTTCGATTCCGGCACGATGGCCCATCGTGCGCGGCAGATTGCGCGACGACGCCCACCGTCCGTTGCCGTCCATGATGATGGCAACGTGAAGACTGGTGGAAGGGGGTGTGGTTTCGTTCATCTCTTTTACACGTGCGAAATTTCTTTTTCCTTGTTCGCCAAAGCCTCATCGATTTTCTTGATGGCTTCGTCCGTGAGTTTCTGCACTTTGTCGCTTTGCGTTTTGTGTTCGTCTTCGGAAAGTTTGCCGTCTTTCTGCTCCTTCTTCAAAGCATCGAGGGCATCGCGGCGGACATTGCGGACGGCGACGCGCGCGGCCTCGCTGTATTTTCCGGCGATCTTGGCCAGTTCCTGACGGCGTTCCTGTCTGAGTTCGGGTATCGGCACGCGGACCAACGAGCCGTCCGGCTGCGGGTTGAGGCCAAGCCCCGCGTCGCGAATGGCTTTCTCGACCGCCTTCACCATGCCCTGATCCCACACCTGCACGGTAAGCAAACGCGGCTCGGGCACGCCGACGGTGCCAACCTGATTGAGCGGCATCATGTTGCCGTAGGCTTCGACGCTGATGTTGTCGAGCAGGCTGGTCGAGGCGCGGCCGGTACGGAGGCCGCCGAATTCCTTGCGCAACGCGTCAAGCGCGCCATCCATGCGCTGTTTTGTCTGGTCGAGATTCATGGTTTTTTCCTTTTTCCTGAAAGCCGGTCGAAACTAGCATAAACGCCGGAAGCATCAAGTTATTGCGACAAACCGGCGCGGAAAAACGCGGTTTTTCGGTGATTTAACGCATATTTAAGGGAGTTGGCTTAATCTGGCAGCCTGTTTTACTGCACATATTTCACGACCGGATTTCAAGAGAATGGCTTTATCGAAAACAACGAAAAGATTTATCTTTGCCGCCGCATTGGCTGTCGAAGCCATAGGCGGCCACGTGGGCTATCAATATATCGCTGCCGATGCACGGGTCCGCGGATACGAGCGCGCAACAGAAGATTTCACGACAATAGGATGCGGCCAGCATGCACCCTTGACTAAGCATCAAATACAAAACTGTGATGCCTTGATTGCAAAGCTGAGTATAAAACTGAACGGAGAAGAGGCCCGAGCCCGCGAAGAAATGCGTCCCGTTACTTTTCTTTTAGCGGAACTTGGCCTCCGATAAAACGCTTTTCCTAATCCGAAATAATCGTAAATTTGCCCTTGCCCTGCATCACGTCGGCAAACGCGCCGTGCGTGAAAATGGAAAAGACGAGGATCGGAATTTTGCTCTGCCGCGCCAGTGAAATCGCCGAGGTATCCATCACCTGCAAATCCTGCGACAGCACATCAAGATAGCTTAGTTTGTAGTAACGCTTGGCGTCTTTGACTTTGGTCGGGTCGGCGCTGTAGACGCCGTCAACCTTGGTAGCTTTTAACAGCGCGTTGCATTGCATTTCGGAAGCGCGTAGGGCGGCGGCGGAATCGGTGGTGAAGAACGGGTTGCCGGTGCCGGCGGCGAAAACGACCACGCGGCCTTTTTCCATGTGGCGCGCGGCACGGCGGCGGATGTAGGGCTCGCATATCGCCGACATCGGGATGGCGGACAGCACGCGCACCTGCACCCCGGCTTTTTCCAGCGCGTTCTGCATGGCAAGCGCGTTGATGACGGTCGCCAGCATGCCCATATAATCGGCGGTCGAGCGGTCCATGCCTGCGGCAGCGCCGGACACGCCGCGGAAAATATTCCCGCCGCCGATGACGACGCAAACCTGCACGCCCATTTCGACCACGGATTTGATTTCTTCGGCGACGCGGTTGACGGTATCGGAATCGAGCCCGTAATCGCCGTCGCCCATCAGTGCTTCGCCGGATAATTTCAGCAACACGCGTTTATAGCGCGCGCGTCCGGTGCCGGTCGCGAATTCCGTTGCGGGAGGTGTCGCCATTTTCGGTTTCTCCGCCAGATTGTTTGCCATAGGCCGTCCCTATCCGTGTTTCGGTGATCGGGGCGTATTATATAGAAAAAGATGAGGAGCGAAAGGCCGGAATCAGAGCACCAAATGCCCGATCTTCTGACCACGCGCCCCTACCATTGAACGTGATATTCCTATATCATCATGATCATTTGCGGCTCTGCTTTCCAGAACCATTTGCCACTGTTCTTCGGTTATCGTGACATGATTCCATTGAGCACCTGCTAGTTTTGCGTGATCTAACTTCGTTTCTGTTAGGTCTATATGAGAGAATAATGCATCCGTCAGATTGGCGCCGGTCAAATCCGCTCCTTTTAATTGTGTTGAGTAAAATCCAGCACCCCTCAAAGTTGCTTTGCTTAAGTTTGCATTACGTAATTCTGTGTTGAACGAAATCACATTGCTTAAATTGGCGCTGCTTAGATCAACACCGTCCATACGCGCTTGATCCAAAGTGGCATATTCCAAAATCGCCTCGCGTAAAACAGCGGCAGGGATAACTTTCCCATCCTCACAGAGCGACAATTTCAAATCCGCAGTGGTTAAATTGACATGACTCAGGTTCGCGTGGGTTAAGTCCACACCACGCAAGTCCGAATCTTCCATGTTTGCGTAACGGAGGTCCAATCCCGACCAAAGTAAATATCTTAAATCCACATTATTAAAACTGTGGGGACTATATTTTTTTCTATCTGCATTTAACCAGCGTTGGTGCTGAACAATCCATTTTTCAAAAGCCGGCAAATCGGCCAAATGCGATTGTTTGTCCGCCTCAGTATACCAGTCGGGAAATTTATGAGAAAACACCCAAAACCTCATTCATATGAATGGGCAATTCTAACAAAAAACACTGTTTACGCCTAATATGAAAAAATACTTTCATAGGCGTATTGTCTTTGTTTAATAGGTCAAATCGGGAATCGCAAAACCCCGCTTAACTGGCCATTTTCGCGACTTCGGCGGCGAAATCGTCCTGGGTTTTTTCGATGCCTTCGCCCAACTGGTAACGCACGAAACCGGCCAGCTTGACCGGAGCGCCCAGATCCTTGGCGGCTTTTTCGATCACCTGCGCGACGCGGCTTTCGCCGTCGACGACATAGACCTGCTCCATCAGCACGACTTCTTCGTAATATTTGCGCAGACGGCCTTCGACCATTTTCGCGATAATTTCTTCGGGCTTGCCGGATGCGCGCGCCTGCTCGGCCAGAATGTTGCGCTCGCGATCCAGAGCCTTCGTATCGACATCCTTGATCGTCAGCGCTTCCGGACGCGCGGCCGCCACATGCATGGCGATCATCTTGCCGAGTTCCTGCAGCTTCGCGGCATCGCCCGTCGATTCCAGCGCAACCAGCACGCCGATCTTGCCAACGCTGGGCGCCAGCGCGTTATGCACATAACTGGCGACGATGCCCTGCGGCACGCTTAAATGCGCGACGCGGCGGATCGTCATATTCTCGCCGATGGTGGCGATGTGGTGCGTCAGCTTGTCCTCGACGGTCATGCCGTCGAGATGCTGCTTGGTCTTCAGGCCTTCGACATCGGCGCCGGTGTTCAACGCGATTTTTGCGACTTCCAGCACGAAATTCTGGAACGCTTCATTGCGCGCCACGAAATCGGTTTCGGCGTTGATCTCGACAATGGCGGCCTTATTGCCGGAGGCGGCAACGCCGACAAGGCCATCCGCCGCGACGCGGCCGGATTTCTTGGCGGCCGCCGACAGGCCTTTTTTACGCAGCCAATCGACCGCGGCTTCCATGTCGCCGTTGGCTTCGGTCAAAGCCTTCTTGCAATCCATCATGCCGGCGCCGGTTTTTTCGCGCAGGTCCTTTACCATCGTGGCGGTGATCTCGGCCATTGTTTGTCTCCATAATTCAGGGGTCAGGGGTCGGAGGTCAGGGAATAAGAACTAGGTGGAAATTTTTGTTCCCGATCCCCAGCCCCTGATCCCCGACCCCCAAATTTTAAGCGCTCGCCGCGGCGGGGGTTTCGTCCGCAATCTTGGTCTCGCTGGCCGGAACCTCGGTCGCGGAACCCGCGTCCTTGTCGCCCGACATCAGCTCGGCCTGCAGCCCGTCCAGAATGGCTTGCGCCGCCATATCGCAATAAAGCTCGATAGCGCGCGAAGCGTCATCGTAGCCCGGGATCGGGTAGGTCACGTTGGTCGGATCGGAGTTGCTGTCGACGATGGCGATCACCGGCACGCCAAGCTTGGTTGCCTCGGCAATGGCAATGTTTTCCTTGATGGTGTCGATCACGAAGATGATATCCGGCAGACCGCCCATATCCTTGATGCCGCCGAGGGCGCGTTCCAGCTTATCGCGGTCGCGCGCCATCTGCAGGCTTTCCTTCTTGGTGAATTTTCCGGCCTGACCATCCAGTTTTTCGGTCAACTCACGAAGACGCTTGATCGATTGCGAAATGGTTTTCCAGTTGGTCAGCATGCCGCCGAGCCAGCGATGGTCGACGTAATACTGGCCGCAACGCTTCGCCGCTTCGGCGATACGTTCCTGCGCCTGACGCTTGGTGCCGACGAACAACACGCGTCCACCGCTCGCCGCGACATCACGCATCGCCTGCAAGGCGCGCTGCATCAGCGGCACGGTTTGCTCGAGATCGATGATGTGCACGTTGTTGCGCACGCCAAAAAGATAGGATTGCATTTTGGGGTCCCAGCGGCG
>JAATFY010000015.1 GCA_015654915.1 Rhodospirillales bacterium | reverse complement strand
GCTGTCAGACCATAAATCACGCTGATCAGAAGTGGTGCTACGACATCAGAAGCTATTGAGGAACCCGCGCCGAGATCTGTTCCGGAATGCTGAATTTCCTGTTTGATTAGTTCTCCGATCCCACAACTTATGAAAGTCGCGCCACTCATCAGGCTACCGGAAAAAATACCTCGCCGTTTAACAAAATCCTTTAACGTCCGGTCGAGTGCTTCAATTTGTTCTGGCGTCTGGCCTAATGCTTCACACACTCTGTGACATGCGTCAGCAGCGCGTTTGGCTACGGCGTAGGATGTGGCGCCCCCACAAGCGATCGAGGCCATAAATGTAAACAGCGGGCTAGCACCAAGAGATTCCGCGGCAACAAACACGATGGCAGTAGCGAGGGCAGGCCCAAGTATTAAGTCACGCGTGTAGTGGTTCGTGATACCAATATCACGCTTTACTCTTTGCGTTTTAATTGCCACAGCTTCATCCGGTGCGACCTCTGTCGATGGTAAATTGCCAGTAAGTGGTGTCATAAACTTATTCCTAATCCTTAAAGATGACCGCCAGTTTAGCCGTATCCTGCGAAAGTAATAAGTGATTTATGCTGTTTGACGTTAACCATAAAAATATGCCGTCAATTCCCTAACCTGTCGCAACACGCGTTTCAATTTTCCTGCGTCAATTTGAATTCTTCCAGAAAATGCGCCCTTGCATAGGCTTCGGGATCGTAAGTTCCGGGAGGGATCGTCACTTCGCGCGTGCCCTTGACGATGTAGGTCGGTATGAAACCGCCCTGCTGCAGGACGGGATCGCCGGGATTGGGGGCGCTAAGATAAATCCGCGCGCGGTTGAACTCTTTTTCCGACAGCATGATGATGTCAAAGACGACATAGCTGCCGTCGCGGTTCTTGATGTACCGGCTGCCGATAACGTAATTGGAAGGCAGGTAGCTGAGCCGCATCAGGCGAATGTTGCGCGGCACGGAGGCGGCCATGTATTTAAAGGCCGTATTTGCAACCTGTCTTTCATGCACTTCTTCGGGATGTGTTGCGGATTTTGCGCTTGCGGTGTCCTGGAACCGGATTCCAGCTTCGTGCCGATAAATCTCGCGGGCTTCGTTTTCCAGCCTTTGCCTCACGGTTTCCGGCTGGCTGAAATAAGCGGCGGCTTCCCGCTGCGTGGCCTCGATAATGCCATAGGCAATATTGATTTCCTTCAGTTTCTCTTCGACGGAGGGATCGTCGGGGTGAAGGTCGGGATGGAATTCCCGCGCTTTTTGGCGGTACGATTTTTGAATGTCGGTAACGGAAGCCTCAAGCGTGCCCAGAAGGCTTCGCGCCGCGAAAAATTCCATGAGAGCGCAGACGGTCTTGATGCGCTCGCGCGTGCGGAAGCGATAGGCGTTCGTACGGGCGGCGGCGATCCTGTCGAGCGGTGCGCCGATATCAAGGCCCAGTTTCAGGTAGGCATAACGGACATCATCGGCGTATTCGGACATGAAATTCCCGGGGATTCTTGCCGCAAGTTTCTTTGAAAATTAATCTTCGAACGGGTCTTTCATCAATATAGTGTCTTCGCGCTCGGGGCTGGTGGAAAGCACTGTCACCGGCGCTTCGATCAACTCCTCGAGGCGGCGGATATATTTGATGGCGCGGGCGGGCAGATCGGCCCACGAACGCGCGCCGCGCGTGCTTTCGTCCCAGCCGCCGAAAACGTCATAGATCGGCTCGACCTTGGCCTGCGCCGTCTGGCCCGCCGGAAAGTAATCGATGGTCTTGCCACCCAGTTTATAGGCGCGGCAGATTTTGAGTTCTTTAAGGCCATCCAGCACATCGAGCTTCGTCAGCGCGATGCCGTCGATGCCGCCGACCTTGACGGCCTGCCGCACCAGAACGGCGTCGAACCAGCCGCAGCGGCGTTTGCGTCCCGTCACGGTGCCGAACTCCTTGCCGCGCGTGCCGAGAAATTCGCCGACTTCGCCGGTATCTTCGGTCGGGAAGGGGCCGGAACCGACGCGCGTCGTATAGGCCTTGCAGATGCCGAGCACGCGCCCGATAATTTTGGGGCCGACACCCGCGCCGGAGGCCGCGCAGGCCGCGACGGTGTTGCTGGAGGTCACGAAGGGATAAGTGCCGTGATCGACATCGAGCATGGCGCCCTGCGCCCCTTCGAACAGCATCAGCTTGCCTTCGCGCCGCGCGTCTTCGAGGCGTTTCCACACGACACCGGAATAGGGCAGGACTTTGGGTGCGATATCGAGAAGTTCGCGCAAGGCCTGCGCCGGATCGATCTCGGCCGCGCCGAAACCGCGCAGCAGCGCGTTATGATGGAGCAGCATGTGCTCGATCTTCGCGCACAGGACATCCGGCTCGGCGAGGTCACACAGCCGTATGGCGCGGCGCGCCACTTTATCTTCGTAGGCGGGGCCGATGCCG
>JAATFY010000161.1 GCA_015654915.1 Rhodospirillales bacterium | reverse complement strand
TTCGAGGGGTAAGGCACATCATGGAAATACCTGACCATCTTCTTTTCGAAGCCGCGATTGGTGCCCTGATGCGTGGTGATATAAGGTTCGTAGAAATGAAAATCGTAGATGATATTGGCGTGGTCGAGCGGCTTAATCGATAATAGGTCATCGATCGACGATCCGCGTGGTGCCCCAATAATAACGGTGCGTTCCGGCGAAATTTGCCGGATTGCAGCGACCAGTTTCTCCGTTAATGCCGCATAGTGGTTTTCCGCGTGATAATATTGCGGTTCATTCAGCAATCCGAAAACAAGTTTATCCGGCGGATAGCTTTTCTCGTCGTAATGTTTGGCGAGATAAATCCACAAATCGGTAAATTTCTGCTCGGCCCATCCATTGTTTTCCAGCGTTTCCATAAAAGCGCCCGAGGGATGCAGGTCGAGAACAACGGCCAGTTTATTTTTAAGCGCTAAATCGATGGCGTTATCCACGGACACGAAATCGATTTTTTCTAAACCATCCATTCCTTCCGTAAGTTTAAACCCGAAAAATTCCGGATTGACCGGCAGACGGACGTGATCGAAGCCGGCCTGCCTTATTTGCCGGAAATCGCGCTCATCCAGCGGTTGGCGCGGCGCATTGGCCAGCCAGCTCGACAGGTTGATGCCGCGATGCAGGGCAGGGGCATCGGCTTGAGCCATAGCGGGCCAAGGCAGCAGCAAAGCCGCGATGAAAAACAGGCGAAAAAGCATGGAAAAACTTCCGGTGGGAACGGCACTTTAGCACTTAACAGACCACTTTATAAATGGCCAAAAAACTATTGCAGGGCTTGAAGATATGGTGCAAATCTGAAGTCCCTTCTAAGGCCAATCCCTGCACCCGATCATATAAATTTCGCCGCTGGAGAAGAATTTGTCGAACGGAACGCGCCTTCTCGCCCGGGTCGTCGTTGGCATGTTGCTGTGCCTATCCGCGTGTGCGCAGCCGCTCGTGAATCCGGCGCCGCTCGACGACATCAAGCCGCAGGCCGGAGACTTTACGCCCGCACCCTACAAAATCGGCATGGGCGACGAGGTCGAGGTCAAGTTTTTCTTTGCGCCCGAACTGAACGACAAAATGCAGGTGCGTCCGGACGGAAAAATTTCGATCATGTTTGCACAGGATGTTCAGGCCGCCGGACAAACACCCGAAGAGTTGGCAGCGGCGATCAAGAAGGCGCTGGTTGGCCACGTGAAACAACTGGACCTCGTCGTGATCGTGCGCAATTTCGGCAGCCAGCGCGTTTTCATCGGCGGCGAAGTCTTCAAGCCGGGGCCCGTACAAATTCCCGCGCCCGAAAGCATGCTGCAGGTATTGACCGAAGCGGGCTGGATAACGCCGTTCGCGGGGCCGGAGCGCATCCTTCTGGTGCGGCGCGGCAGCGACCGGAAAGAAAGCATTTATCCGGTCGACGTCAACAAGCTCCTGACCGGCGAGGATATGACGCAGAATGTGATCGTGCAGCCCGGCGATTTTATTCTGGTGCCGCCGTCCGATGCCGTGGCCGCCGACCGCTGGGTCGATCATAATATCCGCCAGATTTTGCCGTTCAGCTCGACCGCGGGGGCTTATTACAATCTCAATCAGGGGAGCCTGCCTTGATGAACGAGCCAAAATCCCAAGACGTTTCCATGCGGGAATTGCTGGTGTTTTTCTACCGCTACCGTGCGCGGCTGATATTGGCCTTTTTGGTGCCGTTTTGCCTTGTTTTCATTTTTTCGTTCATTCCTTCGCCGCGGTATGAGGCGAGCAGCGTTCTGATCGTCCGGCTCGGTTCGGAATATGTCTATCAGCCGGAAGTGACCAACAACCATAACGGCCCTGAATCCGCGCTGCCGTTCGACCGCGACCAGATATTCAAATCCGAAGTCGCCATTCTCGGCAGCGACGATCTGCATGATCAGGTCATGAAAACCATCGGTCTCGATAGACTTTACCCCGATATCGCCGAGCCCAATTTTTTTACTTCCGCCATCCGCTACATGAATGACGGCTTGGCCGCCATCGGCCTTGCCGATCCGGTGACGGATGAGCAATGGAACCGCCAGCGCCTCGCCAAGGCGCTGATCCGTTTCGACAAGCGGCTGGATATCGAGCTGGAAAAGGAATCCGCTGTGATCACGGTGACGTTCCGGCATACGGACGCCGCGCTGGCGGTGCAGGTGCTGGACACGTTGCTGCAACTCTATATGGAAAAACGAAAGCAGCTTTATATGGAGCCGCGCGTCGAGCTTGCGCAGACCCAAGTCGAAGCGACGCATCAGAAAGCGCTGGTTGCCGAACAATCCATCGAGAAATTCAAGCACGATCACCGGATTTATTCGCTGCCTGATCAGCGTACGTCACTGCTGCAAGCGCGCAGCGAGGTGGAGAAGGAACAGGCGACAGTATCCAGTCCGGCTCTGGCGGAAAAACTCGGCTTTTTCAATAACCAGCTCGACCGGCTCGATGCGCAGGAGCGGGAACTCGACCGCTTGCAGCATGAACGGCAGATAGCGGAAGACGAATATGCGCTGGCCTCGCATAAACTGAATGAAGCCAAGGCATTCGACGATCTGGAGCGCGAGCGCGTCGGCAGCGTCCGCATCATCCAGCCGCCGACCGCGCCCGCCGAGCCGAAGCCGCTGCAGCTTCTCATTATCCTCGCGGGCCTTTTTATATCGGTTGTATCGGTGCTGGCGATGGCGGCGATGACGGAATTCGTCGAATGCGGCTTCCTGACGCCGGAACGGCTCGAACGCCGTATCGGCGTGCCGGTGCTCGGTGTGCTTTCGTGGCGGAAGTAATGCGGGGTTTGAACTCAAGAATCGAAATAAAACATTACGTCATTCCGGCCAAGCCTCGCATGGCGAGGCGCGAGCCGGAATCCCGTTTGTTTTCTTTTTGAACAAAAACCAAACGGGATGCCCGCTTTCGCGGGCATGACGATAGGAAAAGATTGCGCTTCAATTCTAAAGTCGCGCGTAGACTTTATCGGGAATATAAAACCGTCGCTTGTTCATGACCGAACCGGTGATTTTGGCTCCGGCGGCGGCGAGCGTGTCGCGCAAATTCTCGATCACCGGCTGGCGCGTCGTTTCGCTTTCGATCACCATAATCACCGCGTCGGCGCGGGTGGCCAGCGCGATACCATCGGATGAATTTTGCAGCGACGGCGCATCGATCACGATCGTATCGAATTCCTTTTGCAGCGAGGCCCAGAACGCGGCGTTGTGCAGGAGTTTACCAGCCAGCGCGCGATTTTCGTTTTTCCCCATCCAACGCCCGAGATACACATTATGATCGATGGCATGGATGACTTTGGCGGGTTGGTCTCCCGCTGCCACGGTATCGACGATCCCCGTGGCCGGATCTATGCCGTCGGTTATGCAGCGTGCTTTGTCCAAGGGGCCTGCATCGATCAGCAAAACCTTGCGTCCGGTTTCATCCGCCAGACCTTCGGCAAAGTCGCGGGCAACCGTCGACGTGCCTTCGCCGGATCGCGCCGCGATAAAGGCGACGATATGCCGATCCTGCGCGGCAAGCATAAGATTGATACGATGAACCAGACTGCTGATTTCGCCGTTGCTATCGGACATGGATTTTTGGAACAGGGTAGCGGGGAGGGAACTTTTGTTATTCTATCTCCGCGGCGGGATTTGACAAGTTCTGCCCAATATAAGGCGATAACGCTATTTTGCGCTGGCCAGAAGCTTGCCGCGCAAATCTTCGTCGGCATTGTCGCCGAGCCAGATATTGAAAAACGCCTTGCTGAAAACCGGATCGTCGATGCTGGCGAGTTTCTTGCCGTTATAGAACAGCAGCGATTTCTTGCCGGGTATGGCGACACCGATGATCGTGTCGCCGTCTGCGATGGCGGGCAGCGTCGCATTCAGCATTTTTTCCCAATTGGCCAGCGTCGCGTCATCGGCGACATCCTGATCGCGGATATCGTCCATGACGGTATCGACCAGAGTTTCCTTGGACAGGCTGCGCGTGTAATGCAATTGCAGGGCATAGGGCTTGTCAGCCGACCACGCGCCGTCCGGCGCCCACAGGGTTGCGTTATAAACGCTGAAGCCGAATTTGCGGTATGTGCCGTCGCCGACTTTCGCGACCGGCGTATGCAATTGCGTCGTTACCGGGGCGGGCAAGGTGTTTTCTGCTTGTGCGTTCACCGGCAAACCGACGCAAAAGAGCGCCAGCAAGGCAACAAGGGAAGACAGAAGCCTGATTTTGATATACATGATTTTCTCCTCCAACAATTCAACGCAGGAGCATCGTAAAAGGTCAATATCTTTATAGCGCCTGCGAAATCACATCCTTATTGGCTATGGGCAGCTATTCACAACAGGGGATGGGCTCCCTATATTGAGAATGTGAGCAAAGCTTCCCCCTCTCTTTTCACCGAAACGGTCGCGCGGCCGCTGGCGGACCGTTTGCGTCCGCAGAAACTCGGCGATGTCGTGGGGCAGAACCATATTCTGGCGCCGGATGCCCCGATAGGCCGAATGATGGCCGCCAAACGTCTGGCATCGCTTATCCTGTGGGGTCCGCCGGGGTGTGGCAAGACAACTATTGCCCGTTTGCTGGCCGCCGAGGTTAATCTGCATTTCGAGCCGGTTTCGGCGGTGGCGTCCGGTGTCGCCGATCTGCGCAAGATTTTCGAAGCCGCCAACGAGCGCCGCGCCACGGGGCAGGGGACGCTGCTGTTTATCGACGAGGTTCATCGCTTCAATCGCGCCCAGCAGGATGTGCTGCTGCCCTATGTCGAGGACGGCACCGTGGTTCTGGTCGGCGCGACTACAGAGAATCCATCCTTCGAGCTGAACGGCGCTTTGCTGTGACGCTGTCAGGTGCTGGTGCTAAACCGCCTTGACGATGCCGCGCTGGCACTCATGCTGCAACGC
>JAATFY010000112.1 GCA_015654915.1 Rhodospirillales bacterium | reverse complement strand
TCATCAAGCAATTACTGGAAGCCGAGAATATCGATGACAAGAAATCCCCCGCGCGCGTGGTCGCCGCCATCATCAGCCGGTGGAAAGACCGTGGCTTGCTGCCGGACGACGTGAAAGGCGAAACGGGCCAATTGGCGAACGGCAAGCTGCCGAAGCTTTATGCCCAGTATCAGGAACGGCTGCAGGCGCTGCACGCCTGCGATTTCGACGATTTGATGCTGCACCAGCTGACCTTGCTGCGGCAGAATCCCGACATTCTGGCCGAAATGCATAATCGCTTCCGCTACATTCTTGTCGACGAATATCAGGATACCAACGTCGTGCAGTATTTATGGCTGCGCCTTCTGGCGCAGGGGCATAATAATATCTGCTGCGTCGGCGACGAGGATCAGTCGATCTATGGCTGGCGCGGCGCCGAGATCGGCAACATCCTGCGCTTCGAGGAAGATTTCCCGGGGGCGGAAGTCATCCGGCTGGAACAAAACTACCGTTCCACCGGCCATATCCTCGGCGCGGCCTCCCACCTGATTGCCAAGAACCAGCAGCGCCTTGGCAAGACATTATGGACCGCCGCCGAACTCGGTGAGAAAGT
Source organism: Rhodospirillales bacterium (assembly GCA_015654915.1). Taxonomy (GTDB): domain Bacteria; phylum Pseudomonadota; class Alphaproteobacteria; order UBA9219; family UBA9219; genus JAATFY01. The sequence goes on along the minus strand of JAATFY010000112.1, from coordinate 4,390 downwards.
ACGTATCCAGACTTTATGGGACGGCGAGGAAGAGGCGCGCTGGGTCGCCGATGAGGTTGAAGCCTTGCAACGCGCCAAGGTGCCGTTGAATGAGGTCGCTGTCATGGTGCGGGCCGGTTTCCAGACCCGCCATTTCGAAGAACGTTTTATCACCCTGGGCATTCCCTACCGCGTTTTGGTCGGCGCGCGGTTCTATGAGCGGCAGGAAATCCGCGACGCGCTGGCATATCTGCGCCTTCTGGCGCAGCCGGAAGACGATCTGGCATTCGAGCGCATCATCAATACGCCGAAGCGCGGCATCGGCCCCGCCGCCCTGCAACAACTCTATGGCTACGGCCGCACGCTGCGTGTTTCACTGACGGAAGCTACCGCGCGACTGGTCGAAACCGATGAGCTCAAACCGAAATTGCGCGCGACGTTACGGGCGCTGGTCGAATCCTTTGCCCGCTGGCGTGAATTGCTGAAAACGCTGCCGCATCCCGAAGTCGCGCAGATCGTGCTGGATGAGTCCGGCTATACGGGTATGTGGCAGGCGGACAAATCGCCGGACGCGCCGGGCCGCCTCGATAACCTCAAGGAACTTGTCAGCGCCTTGGCCGAGTTCGATACGCTGCCTGCCTTTTTGGAACATGTGAGTTTGGTGCTGGAAGCCACCGAAAAAAGCGCCGGAGAGCAGGTAAGCCTGATGACGTTGCATGGCGCCAAGGGGCTGGAATTCGACATCGTTTTCCTGCCCGGCTGGGAGGAGGAAATCTTCCCGAGCCGCCTTTCCTTGACGGAAAACGGCAATCAGGGGCTGGAGGAAGAGCGTCGGCTGGCCTATGTCGGCATTACCCGCGCCAAGGCCCGCGCCTATATCAGCCATGTCGCCAACCGGCAATTGCACGGCAGCTGGATCAACGCCCTGCCCTCGCGTTTCATCGCCGAACTGCCGCCGGAGAATATCGAGCGGCAATCGACCATCAATTTCGGCGCGCAGGGCGCATCGAACGGATGGCAGCGGGAACGCAAGGAACGCGTGCCGCCTTTGTGGGAACAATTACGCGCGGGACAGGCGCGCAGCATGCCGCCGCGTTTGCGCCCGACCCAGATCGAAGGCAAAGCCTACGAAGTGCAGCCCGCTAAGCGCGAAGGGAAACTGAATGTCGGCGATCGGGTATTCCACGAGAAATTCGGCACCGGCACTATCAGGCGCATCGATCACGACAAGCTTGAAATCGCTTTCGACAAAGCCGGCCTCAAAAAAGTGATGGAAAGCTTCGTCCGCTCAGCGCCGTGACACGGGATAGGACTGGTAGAACGAAACCGATTGGTCGTCTTCCGGATTGCCTTCGATAACGAAGGGGGTCGTAGGCGCCATCGACGAAGATTGCGGCATGATTGCAGTCGGGGCCACCGCATTCGAGCATTTTTGTGTTGGCGCGGCACGACATGGGCGCACCGTCGCCAGCGCCGGTGACGAAATCATGGACATAAAAGGTTCCCGCTCGGGCGTATATTCGGGGGTACAGCCCGTAACGGCAAAAGCGGCCGCCATAACAACCACTGAAAATACGGCCTTCGCTGTTAATGCTTTTTTCATCGTGTTCATCCTCGGGGGCTACTCTGTTTCGGACGCAGGCCAAGATAAGGGAAAAGAGGAAATAGGGAAACAGCCTTTTTACAGGCCGTAATCCCCGCATAGCCACGGCATGGCGGTTCTGCAACGGGACGGTTGGCGAGAATCGGCCAAGCCTGTAGTCTGTTCATGCTTTACGTGAACTTCAGGCCCTATCCCTATCTCCATGTCTTTCAAACAGAAAATTTGGTCGGTGAACATCGCGACCTCATCGGCATTGGCGGATGCCATCGGCGAATCGCTGGGCGAAGAGGCCGTGGCCGTCACCATCATGGCCCCGCCGCGGAAGCCACAGGCCCGGATCGAGGCGCTGTACGACGAAGAACCGGACATGGCGGCCCTCAACGCCCGCATATCCGTTGTGGCGATGCTCCATAAAGCAAAACCACCCAAACTCGTCCTCAAGGAAATGCCGAAACTGGACTGGCTTAAAAAAGTGGCCGAGGACTTTCCGCCGCTGCCTATCGCGCGCTGGACGATCCACGGGGCGCAACATCGCGACAAGGTTCCCGACCGCCGCTATGCCCTGCAAATCGATGCGACGAATGCTTTCGGCACGGGAGAACATCCGACGACGCAAGGGTGCCTGCTGATGCTCGACCGGTTGCTGAAATTATCGCCGCGCTGGAGGCGCATGCTGGATATGGGCTGCGGCTCGGGCATTCTGGCGATGGCTTTTGCGAAGGCGACACACGGGCAAGCGGTTGCCGTCGATCTCGATCCGGATTCGGTTGTCATCGCCCGCAACAATGCGGCGGCGAACGGTTTGAGCGGAAATATCCGGACCGGTTTAAGCAACGGCTATAATTCCGGCCTCGTGCGGCACGGCGCGCCCTACGACCTGATCATGTCGAATATCTTTGCAAAACCCCTTAGCCATCTTGCCAAAGACCTGAAGCGCCATTTGCGTCCGGGCGGCACCGCCATCCTCGCGGGCCTTTTGCATCATCAAGCCAATCAGGTATTGGCCGCCCACCGCATGCAGAACATCTATCTCGTGAAACGCGTCTGGATCGGCGAATGGTCGATACTTTTATTATCCCGCAGGTGAAGTTCCGCTTCCAAACAGCGAAAGAATTCTTTGAAAACGCGGGCGCTTAAGAACGGGGGGCGATGGCGGAAGAGGGAGCAGAAGCGCGCCCCGCTTCATTATTCCTTGTGCCTTAAGCGCGTTAGCTTTCCGGATATATTCGACAACTCTATCTACGCCTTCCTTGCCATGATAGGATAATGCATCGTGAACAAGAGTAATGTCGCCCTTGGCAATCCGAGTTAAGAGATGGATTGCTTCTGCCGATCTCTTTGTCAACAACTCCATACGCGCCTCTCGGCTCGACCATTGAAGCTTTCGCGGCGGCTTGTAACATATCCGAACGCGAAAGGCAGCTAAATTCGCATATGATTCTTTGCGAGTCCTCGATACTTGCGCTGAAACGCCGGAAAAGCGCATGATAAGCCTATGAGCGACACTGCTTCCCGCCTCACCGCCCTGCGCAATGAGATAGCCCGCGAAGGCTATGACGGCTTCCTTGTGCCGATGGCCGACGAGTATCAAAGCGAATATGTACCGGCGTCCGCGCAACGAATTACGTTTTTATCGGGCTTTACCGGCTCGGCCGGTTTTCTTGTCGTCCTGAAAGACAAGGCCGCGTTTTTCACCGATGGCCGCTATACGCTGCAGGCAAACCAGCAGCTTTCTCCCGACCATTTTACCGTCCATGACAGCGGCGCAAAAACGCCTTCCGAATGGCTGATTGAGAACGCCGCCAAAGGAATGAAGATCGCCTACGACCCATGGTTACATACTGCCGACAGCATCGAGCGCCTGAAAAAATCTTTGACAAAAAGCGGCGTCGAGTTGGTTCCGGTCACGCAAAATCCCGTCGATAAAATCTGGCATGACCGCCCCGCCCCGCCGGCCGAGCCGATTTACGCTTATGACCTCGCCTATGCCGGAAAAAGTGCGGCGGACAAACGCGCGATGATCGCCGCCGACCTGAAAAAAAATAATTTATCCGCCGCCGTCATTACCGACCCGGCATCGGTGGCGTGGCTGCTGAATATCCGCGGCGGCGATGTGCCGAACACGCCGCTGCCGCTCAGCTTCGCCATCATCTATGCAGACGCCAAAGTCAAATGGTTAGTTGATCCGCGTAAAGTTACCGGCGGGCTGCTCAATCATCTCGGGCCGCAGGTGGATAGCGAAGACCCGCGCCAATTCCCCTATGTACTCGAACGGCTCGGCAGCGAGGAATTGCCCGTGCGCATCGATCCGACGGAAGCCGCAAGCTGGATTGTCGAGCATCTGAAAGCCAGCATTGCGAAACTGGATTACGGCGACGATCCCTGCGTGCTGCCGAAAGCCTGCAAGAACGGTATCGAGCTGGAAGGCATGCGCAGTTGCCACCGGCGCGACGGCGCGGCGCTGGTGAAATTCTTCGCGTGGCTGGAAAAGGAACTTGTGTCCGGCACCGTGACGGAAATCAGCGCCGAGGAAAAACTCGCCGAATTCCGCGGCACGAATAATCTCTATCGCGGCCCGAGCTTCGATACGATTTCGGGCGCCGGAGGCCACGGTGCCATCGTCCATTACCGCGCGACGCAAACCACCAACCGCAAACTGGAGCCCGGACAGCTTTACCTGCTCGACAGCGGCGGGCAATATCTCGACGGCACGACGGACGTCACGCGCACGCTTGCCATCGGCGCGCCGTCGGCCGAAATGCGCGACCGCTTCACGCGCGTTTTGAAGGGTCATATCGCGCTGGCAGC
>JAATFY010000008.1 GCA_015654915.1 Rhodospirillales bacterium | reverse complement strand
CTTGGCTACAACAAAATGCAAGATTATTATAGCTGATATAACAACGGAATAAACAGTTAAGATCGACCCGAAAACGGCTCTTGCTACAGAAATTGCTACAGAAACTTTTCCCCTCCCCTTTCACCCCAATTGTGGGCCGCTTTTAGAGGTTAGGCTTTTTCGCCACTCGTTATTCAGATTCAAGAGATGTATCCTTGGTAACGACGGGGTCGTAGGTTCAATTCCTATCGGCCCATTTCTTTCAAAGACTTAGCCTTAAGGCGTCGGCCAAAAATTATTACAGGTGTAATAATCTTCGAGGTTTGGCTCACAAGGTAAGGCACCAATAAACTTATGGGCCAGTATCGTTTTGGCCTTGCGAGTGGTCTTGTCTTCGCGGGCCTCTACGTTGGCCACAAAGTGGTCAAACCACGTGGTATACCGAAGGTAATGCTTTCACGTGTACTTATCTCAGTGCTTTAGAACATCAAATTTGAATGCTTTAAGCATTAGGCAAAATGCTTGAAGCAGTAAAAGAATTAATGATTTTCATCCGGGGAGTTTATTAGCTGCGCCGTTTAATCAGCCACATGGAAATACCCGTGAAGGCAAACAGCAGCGGCATAAGGCCGGCCAGAAAAACCAGAAACCGCCACACCCAGCCGAAAGCCTGACCGGCATGCACGGCGTGTTGCCATGCGATAAAGGTATCGGCGATCGAATATTCTTGTGGATCGCGGGTTTCGATAACGCGTTTTGTCCATGGATCGATAAAGACACTGATCGCCGGACTGCCGTCCCGATCTTGCAGTCGCCGCAGAATAACACGGTAAGGCTGATCGGGTTTCGCCTGCAACATGACGGCATTTAACCGACTGTCCGGCACCGCTTCTTGCGCCAGTGCAATCGCTGCATCTATGTCCAGTTTCTTCCGGCCTTCGACAGGTGTAATGGCAATTGCAGGCGGCGCGCGCATATCGCGCACGGGCGTCACCTCGTTTAAAGCGGCTTCAACAGTACGGGGAAAAGCAAGATAAACGCCGGTAAAACTTACGATTATTAATACCAGAACGCTCCATATTCCGGCGGCGCCGTGAAGTTCGCGGTGAAATTTCCGCCCCTGACTTGTGCGCCGGACCAAGAAAGCCTTATGCCATTTGCCGGCTTTCGGCCACCAGATAACCAGCCCCGTCAGGCCGAACAGAAGCATCGCCCCGCCAAACCAGCCGACGATGCTGCGTCCACCGTAATCGCGCAACATCAGGTTGCTGTGAAAAAGAAAAATCTGCCGCATGACGCCGCCGGCTGCATTGCTGACGGCCAGCGTTGCAGGATCGACGAGCATTTGTATCCGGCCGTTCCCGTCGGCACTTTTGCGCGATGCCGGGGCAAGAAAAACTGTTGCCATGCCGCCGGAAGTTGCGGCCGGACGAAACATAACGGGCGCAAAACCTTCGGGCGCTTTGGCGCGCACGGCTTGCAGAATCTCGCCGGCAGCGCGAGGCGTGCCGGTTACGCTTGTGGTTTGGGGGACAAAGAGATCTTCCAGCTCATGCTGGAAAACAAGGATGCTTCCCGACAGCCCAAGCAGAACAAGGGGTATGCAAAGGATGAGCCCCATCCATAGATGAAGTTTATGCAAAATTTTGCGCATGATGGTTATGCGTCCGCCCAACGGCGCAACAGATTGTGATAAACGCCCGTTAGACGAACGCCTGCCGGATGATCCGGCGTGGCGCGCATGATGGCCTGTATGGAGTTATCGAGATCGAATAGCAGGGCGCGGTTTTCGTCGCCCTGCACCATGCTTTGCACCCAGAAAAAGGAGGCGATGCGGACTCCGCGCGTTATCGGCTGCACGCGATGCAAGCTGCTGGCGGGGTAAAGGATCAGGTGTCCCGCCGGCAATTTGACGCTGTGCGTGCCGTAAGTATCTTCGACGACAAGTTCGCCGCCGTCATATTCCTCGGGCGCGCTTAAAAACAGGGTGGCGGAAAGATCGGTGCGGACACGGTAAGGCGTTCCCTTGATCTGGCGGATGGCGTTGTCGATATGTGCGCCGAAGGACTGGCCTTCGTGATAGCAGTTGAACAAAGGCGGAAAAACGCGCATCGGCAAAGCTGCCGACATGAACAGCGGGTTGCGCTCGAGCGCCGCGACAATCATATCGCCAAGCTTGCGCGCATCGGGGTGGTCTTCCGGTAGTTGTAAATTGTCTTTGACCTTCGCCGACTGGTAACCGGCGGTCGCGCGGCCGTCGGCCCACGCGGCCTGATCGAGGACCTGACGGGCTTGCGCGACCTGTTCCGCGCTCAAGACATTGGGAATTTGCAACAACATGCAGGTCTTTTATCAGAAGTTGACGCTGGTTGTCAGCAAAACCGTGCGTCCGGCACCGGGCACGATATGGGCCGGATGAATCTGGTCGTAATAGTATTTGTCCAGCAGGTTATAGACGTTCAATTGCAGCGCCACCTTGTCGGTCAATGGATATTTCGCCATGGCATCGAACGTCACATAGCCAGGGGCTGTCTCCATAACACCGGTCGTCGTGTTCGGCGTCGTGCTTGCATTACGGCTGGATACGGCGTTCATGCCGCCACCTATTTCGACCTTCCACGGCAATTCGTAGGTGCTCCATAAATTAAACGTATGCTGGGGTGCATTGGCGACCGGATTGCCTTGCTCCAGCGGATTGTTGGATTTCACCACCTTGCTGCTCATGAAGGCGTAGCCGCCGAAGACCTGCCATTGCTCGGTCAGATGGCCACTGGCTCCGATTTCGAACCCGTCCACCCGCTGATCGCCAGACACGACGTTCAGCAATGGATTGTTGGGATCAGGCGTACGGGCGTTGGTTTTTTCGTCGCGGAAGACCGAAAAACTGGGCGAAAGTTTTTTGTCGAACAAATCCCATTTGGTGCCGACTTCATAACTGGTGGTTTCCTCCGGCGGGGTATTGGCATTAGCCGACGACAACGATAACTGTTCAACGGAAGGATTGAATGAAGTGCCGGTCGCGAAATAGATGCTGCCGTTGGTCGCGGGTTTATAGACGATGCCGGTGCGCCAGCTGACCAGCGAATCCGTCCGGTTGAACTGCGACGTCGGCGGGATCGCCTGGTTGTAATAAGATTCGACGTAATCCCAGCGCAACCCGCCGATTAAGTCCCATTGTTCGTTGATCGCCATGGTATCGAGCGCGTAACCGGCAAGCGTATCGGCGCTGGCTGTAACGCGCGATGTAAATGTTTCGGTGCCGCTGAAAGGCACGTTCGCGTTTGGCGAAACAAGATTTGTGCCGGGCACCACCCATGCCGGCCGCGTGGGGTCGGAGGTTTCATGCGAAAGTTCAATACCGCTAATAAGCGTATGCTTGAAATTGCCGGTGTTGAACTTGCTGGTCAGGTCGGTCTGGTTGTCGATAAATGTTTCGGTGCTATCCACCGCGATTTCGTGGCGCGTTACGGTAATGGAGGAAAGCGGCGCCGTGATCGGCGTTCCGGCAGGGATTTGCGGTTCGGTAATCCGCGCATCACGCTGGTAATTGGCCAGACGCAATTGGTTGCGTAAGGTCAGGTTGCTGTTGAAATCGTGTTCGATTTTGACCGTACCGATATCGACATCTGTTTTCAAGTAGTCGTGGTTGCCATCGGCGAAGCCGTAAAAGTTATTGCGCGGCACGGCGGCGGGCGCACTATAAAACCACGGCAAACCGTAATCGGGAATGTCGTCTTCGGCCTGATGGAAATAATTGAAGGTCATGCGCGTGGGCGTACCGAGCCCCAGGGCCAGCGAGGGCGCAAAACCATAGCGGCTGTTTTCGGCCGCATTGCGGTTGGCGACGTTGCCGTCATTACCCATGACGTTCAGCCGCAGGGCACTGGTGTCGTCGATCTTAGCGTTGATATCGGCGGTGCCGCGCCGTGTCAGGTCGCTGCCGAAGGCCATAGTGGCGTGATTATAAGAATAAAGTTCCGGCTGTTTGCTGACCTGATTGACGACGCCGCCGGTCGACCCGCGCCCGAACAGAAGCGAGGCCGGGCCTTTCAGGACTTCGATGCTTTCCATATTGAAAGGATCGCGGTAATAGCTGCCGAAGTCGCGCATGCCGTCGAGAAAGAAATCGGAACGCGCCGTAAAGCCGCGGATAGTCAGATTGTCGCCTTGCGCACCGCCCTCGCCCGCCGCAAGGCTTATGCCCGGAACATTACGCAAGGCATCGCGCATTGTCGTAGCGCCCTGATCGTCAAGACGCTGGCGCGGAAGGGATGTAATCGATTGCGGCGTGTCAACAAGGGGGCCGGTCAGTTTGTAGAAAGACGGATCGGATGTCGTATAGCCCTCGCTGCCGCTGCGGGTGCTTTCAACTGTCACCGTCGGCATTTGCTGCGGCGTGTCGTAATTTTGCGCCCGCACCGGAAAAGCCGCAGCGCTTGTCAGCATCGTTGTCGCCAAAAGAACGAGTTTCAGTTGAGAACGATTCTCACGCACAGATTGCAGAGAGGCAGGCGCGGTTTGGCGGGACATATTTTTTCCTGTTTTGACTAGGGTTGGTCAGGCTGGGTGAGAAATCCGATATTCGTCAGGCCAACATGGGCGGCGACAGCCAGCGCATGGCTGACCTTGCTGTAAGCCACGGCAGCATCGGCACGGATATGGACGGGTTGGGCAGGATCGGTCGCGGCCAGCGCCTGCATACGTTCTTTCAGGACATCATCGGTTACAAGCGCGTCGTTCCAGTAATACTGGCCGTCGGCCTTGATGGACAAGGTCGCGGCTTTCTGGTCCTTGATCTCGGTCGCCGTCTCGTGCGGCAATTCCAACTTAATCGCATGCGTTAGCATCGGCGCAGTGACCAGAAAAATCACCAGCAGAACCAACATGACGT
>JAATFY010000028.1 GCA_015654915.1 Rhodospirillales bacterium | reverse complement strand
GGCAGGCCGAGATCGAGCAGAATAAGGTCCGGCTTGACCGAGGCGGCCATGCGCACAGCTTGCTTGCCGTTGTCGCTTTCCTCGATCTTGAAGTTGGACGCGTCAAGAAAAACGTTCAGCATTTTGCGGATTTGCGGTTCGTCGTCGACCACCAGAACCGTATTTCTTTTCTCGTGCATACAATCTCCTGAAAGCGTCGCCGCCAGTGGGGTATTAGGTAACATAGCCCTTTTATCTGCGCCACTATAACTATTCCGGCGGATCGGCGTTTTAATTTGTCGGACGGGAAATTTTTATCCGTTCTTTATATTCCATGCCCTTCGTCTTATCGCAATTTTCTGCCGCTTCACGCAGCCTCGTCGCAGGGCTCACTGTAAACTTATGAGGCGGGTAACATGAAATACGCAAAAATAATGCTTATGGCGGGCGTGGCGAGCCTGTTTTCCACGGCCGTGATGGCGGCATCGGCAAACTCGATCAGAAGTTTGCCCAACAACGATAAAGTGACGCTCAACGGCACCGTCGAAGACTTCAACAGCGAGCATTCTTTCCGCCTTCACGACAGCAGCGGGAGTGTCACCGTCGACCTAAGTTCTGCCAAATCCGTTGTCCTCAAGGACGGCGAAAAAGTTACGGTCGACGGAACGGTCCGGCAAACCATTCTGGGCAGCGACGTCGTCGCCGGCAATGTCAGCGAAGATAAAGGCCTCGGCGCACGGGTCGGCGAAGCTATCGATTCCGCCACGGGGCAGGATGCGGCGGCTTCGGCGCAGCCTGTCACCATTGCGGCGTTGCCCGATGCGGGTCTGGTAAAAGTCGACGGCATTGTCGACGGCGTGAGCAGCGAGAAAAAATTCACACTGAAGGATTCGACCGGCCATGTGGATGTCACTATCAAGTCGGGCGAGTCGGCTTCCCTTAACAAGGATACCGAAGTCACGGTGATCGGCTACGTCGATAAAGGCGTTCTGGGCAAAACCATCAGCGCCACCGAAGTCGATGTGCGTTCTACTTCAGCGCCCATGGCGAAAAAATAAACCCGCAAGCGCCTAGCGCGGCAATTGCGACATATCCCACCCGCCGCCAAGCGCCTGTATAAGCGCGACGCTGGCGGCAAGGCGGCTTTCATGCACGGACAGGGCCGTTTGCTCGTTGCCGAGGCGCGTCGTCTGGGCGACGAGCACATTCGTATAAGGCACGATGCCTTCCTTATATTGGTTGAGCGTGAGAGCTTCCGCCTGCCGGGATGCGAGGACGGCTTGGCCCTCGACTTGGGCCTGTTCGGCCAGAACATGCAGGGCGGCAAGATTGTCTTCCACCTGCTGGAAAGCAGTCAGCACCGTCTCGCGATAATTGGCGACGGTTTGATCGTATGCGGCGCGGGCGGCCTCGACCGCGGCTTCGCGCGCGCCTGCATCAAATACGGTTTCCGCCAGCGACGGCCCGAACGACCAAAGGCTGCTGGAGGTCTGGAACAGTTTACCGAGCACGACGCTCATATAGCCGAAGGAGGCATCCAGCGTGATGTCGGGATAATAAGCTGCCGTCTGGACGCCGATTTCGGCATTGGCCGCCGCCATCTGGCGTTCCGTCGAAGCAATATCGGGACGGCGTTCCAGCAGTGTTGACGGCACGCCCGCGGGTATCGCCGGTATATTGTTGCGCAATGGCCCGACGGCCAGCGCGAATTCGGCCGGAGGCTTGCCGATCAGGACTGCGATGGCATGCTCAAGCTGCGCCCGCTTGACGCCGGTATTGATCGCCTGCGCCCGGACGCTTTCCAGTTGCGTGGCGGCGGAGATGACATCGGCCTTGGCGGCGATACCTTCCTCATATTGGTTTTGCACGATAGTCAGCGCTTTGCGGTCGGCCTCGACAGTCGCATCCAGCAGCCGTTTCAATTCGTCCTCGATGCGCAAATCGAAATAACTTGTGGCCAAGGTCGCCTGTGCCGAAAGTCGCGCGGAAGCGAGATCGGCGGCGCTGGCCTGCGCATTGGCTTCGTCGCTTTCAAGCTGGCGGCGGATACGGCCCCATACGTCTATGTCCAAGCTCCCGTTCGCGGAAACATTATAGGTATTCACCGCTTTGGTATGTGCCACTCCGTTCCCCGCGCGCGACACGCCCGCATTGACCGTCACGAGGGGAAACAAGGTGGCGCGCGTTTCGTCGGCGATGGCGCTGGCCTGCCGGTAGGCGGCTTCGGCGGCTTTCAGGTTCTGGTTCGAGACTTCCACTTGACGTTCGAGAAGATCGAGAACCGGATCGTTATAAACCGACCACCATGCGCCGCGATTGCCGGCGTCGGCGGGTTTGGCAGGCTGCCACGCGCCCGCTTCCTTATAGACCGCCGATGTGGGCGCCGAAGGACGCGCATAATCGGGTCCCACGGCGCAGGCCGCGAGAAGCAACAAACCGGTGGCGGTCAGGTATTTCGTCGTCGTCATATTTCGGCTCGCTGGGGTTTTGCCCAATGCAGATTGAACCACAATCCAAGGCGATCAAGATACAGATAGATAACCGGAGTCGTGAAGAGTGTCAGCATCTGGCTGACAAACAACCCGCCGACAATGGCGATGCCGAGCGGGCGGCGCAATTCCGACCCTTCCCCGAAGCCGATGGCAAGAGGCAGGGCGCCGAACATGGCCGCCACCGTCGTCATCATGATGGGCCGGAAGCGCAGCAGGCAGGCGCGGTAAATGGCGGCGCGGGAATCGAGGCCTTGGTGCCGCTCGGCCTGCAGCGCGAAATCGATCATCATGATGGCGTTCTTCTTGACGATGCCGATCAGGAGGATCACGC
>JAATFY010000170.1 GCA_015654915.1 Rhodospirillales bacterium | reverse complement strand
GCGCCATTCCTTCATGCCGGCGACGAACACCGCCTGCATCGGGTCGGCCGGACGCTTGATCTTGTCGTAAAGCATGTCGAGCGAACCCGCCGACCAGAAACGTTCCTCGAAATAGGTCGCCTTGCCTTTCAGGCGGCTGATCTTGATCGCTTTATCGAATATGATCGCCCAGGTCAGGATCGAGATCATCAGAAGGCCGGTGATGACGATCTTGCCGATCAGGTCGGCATGGCCGAACAGGCCCATGATCGACATGTCGTTGGCGGCTATCGATCCGGCCAACTGGACGGCGTTAATGCTTTGGGGGTCCATAGTTCACGAGGGGGTTAGAGGTCAGGGGTCAGAGGCTAGGGGTAAAAGTCAAGAATCAACAATATGGAGTTGAATTATTAGCTGCAACAAGCAGGTAAAGTCTAATAAAAAACCCCTTTTCTCCGACCTCTGGCCCCTGACCTCCGGCCTCTTTTTAATTAAAAATCTGGCGCAATTGAGGCGGCCAGCGCATGGCCTTGCCTGCCGGGGTGATGGCGACGATAACCACCTTTAATTCGGCCAAAACCGCCTTTTTACGGCTGATAGACTGCCTCATGACCATGGAGGTATTACCGATCTCCAGCACCTCGGTCGCGACCTCCAGAACATCGTCGAGCCTGGCCGGAGCGCGGTAGTCGATCTCGATATGTTTGACCACCAGCAAAAGGCCGAAATCGGCGGACACCTTATGATGGTCGTAACCGACCGCACGCAGATATTCCGTGCGGCCCCGTTCGGCAAATTTCAGGTAATTGGCGTGATAGACGATGCCGCCCGCATCGGTGTCCTCGTAATAAACGCGGCAGCTTAAATGATGTTCAACCGGCGGCTTCTTCATCGGAACCTGTTGGATTGTCGGCGACCAGCAAATCGATCTGGCGTCCCGCCGGTGCCGTGAGGCCGAGATGTCGGGAGCCCGCATCCGCCAGCATAAGACCGCGCGGCGTGCGCTGCAAAAGCCCCTGCTGGATCAGATAGGGCTCGATCACTTCTTCCAGCACATCGCGCTGCTCGGCCAATGCCGCTGCCAGTGTTTCAACACCGACGGGGCCGCCACCATAATTTTCGGCGATGACGCCGAGGTAACGGCGATCCATCGCATCGAAGCCGAGCCGGTCGACTTCTAATCGTGTGAGCGCCGCGTCGGCGGCTTTGGCGTCGATGGATTTATGTCCCGCGACGGCGGCGAAGTCGCGCACGCGGCGTAACAGCCTTCCGGCGACACGCGGCGTCCCGCGCGCGCGGCGGGCGATCTCGCCCGCACCGTCGGCGGTCAGAGGCATATCGAGTTTTCCGGCGGCGCGTTTCAAAATTTCCTGCAATTCGTCGGCGGCATAAAATTGCAGGCGCAAGGGTATGCCGAAACGCTCGCGCAGGGGCCGCGTGATCAGACCGCTGCGCGTGGTGGCTCCTATCAGCGTGAAGGGCGGAAGGTCGATCCGCACCGACCGCGCGGCAGGTCCCTCGCCGATGATGAGGTCAAGCTGGAAATCCTCCATCGCGGGATAGAGGATTTCCTCGACCGCGGGTGCCAGCCGATGGATTTCGTCGATGAACAAAACGTCGTGCGGCTGGAGGTTGGTCAGCAGCGCGGCAAGGTCCCCTGCCCGCATGATGACGGGGCCGGAGGTGGCACGGAATCCGACGCCAAGCTCCTTCGCTATGATCTGCGCCAGCGTGGTTTTGCCCAAACCGGGTGGCCCAAAAAGAAGAACATGATCAAGCGCTTGCTGGCGCTGCTTCGCGGCCTTGATGAACACATCGAGATTGGCCCGCAAGGTCGGCTGGCCGATAAAATCGGCGAGTTTCTGCGGGCGCAGGGCGACGTCCGGCGTCTCCTGCGGCAGGGCTTCCCGCTCGACAATCCTTTCGGGTTTTGCCGCAGGTTTCATAGTGCAAAACCCAAAAATAATACGTCATCCCGGAAAATTTGCCGTAGCTCTTGCGAAGGCAAATTTATCCGGGACCCAGTGATAGGTTCCGAAAGAAAGCTCGTACGGATAGTCTGACTGGGTTCCGGATAACGCTCACTGCGTTCGCGTTTCCGGAATGACGTTAAAAAATTCATGCCGCGCTGTCCTTCCGGCTAAGCTCCGCCAAACTGAGGCGGATCAATTCGTCCAATTTAGCCGACTGGTTCTGGCGGCTGGCTGTCGCCACCGCCGCGAAAGCTTCGGCGCGGCGATAGCCGAGATTGATCAACGCCGAAACGGCATCGCTGGCAACGGAATTTGGAATGGCAGCGCCCGCATCTTTCGCGCCATGCAGCGAAATCGGCTTGGCCATAAACGCAGGCACTTTGTCTTTCAGTTCCGTGACAAGACGCAAACCGAGCTTCGGTCCGACACCATCAGCCTGCGTCAGCGCGGCCTTGTCCTGCGCCACGATGACCTGCGCCAACTGTTCGGGCGAGAGCGAACTGAGAATGGACAGCGCTACGCGCGCGCCGACACCTTGGACAGTTGTCAGCAGATTAAACCAGTCGCGTTCCTCGGCTTCGGAAAAACCATACAAATTGATCGCGTCCTCGCGCACATGGGTTTCGACCAGAAGCGAGGTCGCGGATTTCACCGCGCCGATCTGCCGCAGCGTCCGCGCCGAGCATGTCACCACATAGCCGACGCCGTTCACATCGAGAATGACCTGCGATCCCGTGACGCTGTCGATGGTACCGGACAGTTTTCCGATCATCTTTTTCCTCCGGCGGCGCGCGCCGATACAATAATGGGCCGATGATGCGCGTGGGTGATGGCGACTGCAAGGGCATCGGCAGCGTCGGCGGCCAGCTTGCCCGAACCCGGCAGCAGCATGCCGATCATGGCCCCGATCTGGGTCTTGTCGGCATGCCCATAACCCGTAATGGATTGCTTGATGCGGTTGGCGGCATATTCGGCGACCGTCAGGCCGCCTTGCGCCAAAGTCAGCATGGCAGCGCCCCGCGCCTGCCCCAGTTTCAGCGCCGACAGGGCATTTTTGTTAACGAAAGTCTCCTCGATTGCGGCCTCGTTGGGATGGTATTTGGCCATGACATCCGAAAGCCCTTCGGCCAACTCGCATAGCCGCGCCGCCATGGGCAGGTCGCTGTCGGGACTGACGCGCCCCGCCGCCACGAAGGACAGCCGGTTGCCGTCCTGCGCCACGACCCCCCAGCCGGTATGCCGGAGGCCCGGATCGATGCCGATAATAAGACGAATCATGGCCATGGGGAGAGATTAGGCTTAGAAAACCGCAAAATAAACAGAACGTATCGTTAATTGTGCTTGGGATTACAGCATAGGCGTGAGTATCAGGCCAGAACGCGGCACCGGTTTTTTGGTTCTTGCCTCGCTGTGGAAGATGCCCTTATTCCCGAACTTCATTAAAGCCGCGCAGTCATCAGGTAGGGGATATATCCGGCTTGGGTCGATGACATGGGCCTCAAGGGTCTTTCTTTGCAAGGTGCTCATGTCGATGTTGTCGTTAGGAGTCCATCGCGTTTTTGGCCCGTCGTAAGGAAAAACAAGGCGCCAACGGTGATCACCCGACGTTCCGTCCTGATGAACCATCGGAGAATAGTCTTCGACTCCGCTCATTTGGAAAAACAACGTGAAACGGAGTTTAGGAAAAATAGGGAAGGTTTGATGAAAGCGTTGAGCAAGAAAATAGGCATCCTCCGCCAAAACTTCAGCACCAGCACAACGTTGACCGAAGTTATTTCGGAGCGCATCAAGATGTGATCGCGCCAGAGATTCAGATTTATTTACTGGCTCACGCTGGGCAACTCTTAAGCTCCATGCAAATTTTTGAATTCGCGATGGCGACCAAGAGACAATAAGATTGTCGGTGTTTTTTTGACCTAGGTTTCGAGTTGCCTTATAGAAGGCTTCTGTACCGGAAAGTTGCTGCATAGCATGTTTGATGCCGGGGGACATGGCGCGTTCCCAAACGACAAGATTTACCCCAGCCTCATGTGCTTGAAACAGAACCTCGGGAGCGTTCCCTATGCGCACATGCGATGGAATTTCACAAAAATTATTATCAATCCGGCTATACGCGAGCAAAGTATAAATCCCTATTATCTAAATCGATAATCTCTCAAGACTTATAAACACAGGCCCGTCTGTCAACTGTCAAATTACTTGCCGAGCTTTTCCGTCAATTCCGGTACGATCTGGAACAGATCGCCTATAAGGCCGTAATCGGCCAATTGGAAAATCGGCGCGTCAGCGTCCTTGTTGATGGCCACGATCACCTTGCTGTCCTTCATGCCCGCCAGATGCTGGATCGCGCCCGAAATGCCGATGGCGATATACAAATCTGGCGCCACAACCTTGCCGGTCTGCCCGACCTGATAATCGTTCGGCACATAACCGGCATCGACCGCCGCGCGCGATGCGCCGATGGCGGCGTTCAGTTTATCGGCCAATGGTTCAAGCAGTTTTTTGAAAACTTCGCCGGAACCCAGTGCGCGGCCGCCGGAAACGACGATGCGCGCGGCTGTCAGTTCGGGCCGTTCGGATTTCGACAATTCCTCGCCGACAAACTTGGATAACCCGCTGTCGCCCGCGCCGTCGATCTTTTTGACCGCAGCGCTGCCGCCGGTGGCTGCGGCGGCATCGAACGCCGTGCCGCGCACGGTGATGAATTTGATCTTGGCTTTCGACTGGACCGTCGCGATGGCATTGCCGGCATAAATCGGGCGCGTGAAGGTATCGGCGCTTTCGACGCTGATGATATCAGAAACCTGCGCGCACCCGCACAGGCCCGCCGCGCGCGGCAGGTAATTTTTCCCGTTGCTGGTGGCGGGCGCCATTACATGCGTGTAATTGGGGGCAAGCTTGGCGATCAGCGCCGCCATGTTTTCAGCCAGAAAATGGACATAGGCCGCATCGTCGGCATGCAGGACTTCGGCAACGCCGGCAACGCTTGCCGCCGCCTTCGCCGCCGCATCGGCATTATGGCCCGCGACCAGAATTGTGATCGGCTGGCCCAGCTTCGCCGCCGCCGTGACGGCGTTTAGCGTCGCCGGTTTCAGGCTCTTATGGTCGTGTTCGGCGATGAGCAGCGTGGGCATCTTTGATCCTTACGGGATGACTTTGGCTTCGTTGCGGAGCTTATCGACCAGTGTAGCGACATCCGGCACCTTGATGCCGCCCTTGCGTTTCGGCGGCTCGGTCACTTTCAGCGTTACCTGCCGCGGTGCCGGATTAACCCCCAACTGCTCGACCGTCATGGTTTCGATCGGCTTCTTCTTCGCCTTCATGATGTTGGGCAAAGATGCATAGCGCGGTTCATTCAGGCGCAAATCGGTGGTGACGACGGCAGGCAATTTCAGCTCGACGGTTTCCAGTCCGCCATCGACCTCGCGCGTAACTTTCACGCTGCCGCCCGCGACCTCGACTTTGGAGGCGAACGTCCCCTGCCCCCAGCCCAGCATGGCGGCGAGTAACGGACCCGCCTGGCTGCTGTCACCATCGATGGCCTGCTTGCCCATGATGACGAGGTCGGGCTTTTCCTTTTCGATGATTTTCTTCAGCGCCTGCGCGACGCCCAGCGACTGGATTTCCGTATCGACGGGCACATGAATGGCACGGTCGATGCCCATGGCGAGCGCCGTGCGTAGCGTATCCTGCACCTGCGCAGCGCCGAAACTCACTACCACCGTTTCCGTGGCGATGTTTTTTTCCTTAAGGCGGACGGCTTCCTCGACGGCGATTTCATCGAACGGGTTCATCGACATTTTGACGTTGGCGGTTTCGACGCCGCTGCCGTCCGGCTTGATGCGGATTTTGACGTTGAAATCGATGACGCGCTTGACGGTGACGAGGATTTTCATAGGATCAATGAAGCAAAGACTCAGGAGTCGTGATTTAACCCTATAGTTCTGCTATATACAAGTTTAAGTCGACCAGGAACATGGGGGTTTCTTCGATTTCGGAAAGATGGTCACGTTGCTCACGCACCCGTCGCCATTCCGCAATGTCCGTCCCGAATGTGAGTTCATGCCGACGAAGGAATCCTTCAATTCTCTTCATCTTCCATGGGGTCATATATTTCAACCCCTCGATATCTTCACGCCGCGATCCCGCAATATGGCCGATATATTCGTAGCCGCTAAGATGTAAAGCTAGACTTCCTAACTCAAAGTGTATAATTGGCGTAAGAACGTCCATCACAAACATATCAAACTTCATCAAGAGATCGAGCCTCCCCTTAACTATAGGAAGTTCGATCAGATTAACTCTGTCTATATCTGTTTTCGGCATGAGGGATCGATTTGGCCATTAACCCGCCTTCTGCAGATCCTCGCCGGTCTTCTGGTCGACGGCTTTCATCGACAGCTTGACCTTGCCGCGGTCGTCGACGCCGAGCACCTTGACGCGCACTTCGTCGCCGACATTGACGATATCCGTCGTCTTGCCGACGCGCTGCGGCGCCAGTTCCGAGATATGCACAAGCCCGTCTTTCGAGCCCATGAAGTTCACGAAGGCGCCGAAATCGACGGTCTTCACGACT
>JAATFY010000021.1 GCA_015654915.1 Rhodospirillales bacterium | reverse complement strand
GTACGAATGCCGTAGATGGTTTCCTCGGCGTTGGCGCTGACGTCAGCGATGCGTTCCTTATTGGCTTTCGCCAGGCCACGCCCCTTGCGGCCAAAAAAAACAATCGGCGCGACGACCACGGGAATGCCGATCAGGACAAAGCCGGTGAGTTTCGGACTGGTGGTCAGCATCATGACGATGCCGCCGGTCAGCAATACGCAATTGCGCAGCGCCACCGAAATCGAGGTACCGATAAGGCTTTGCAGGATGCCGGTATCTGCCGATAGCCGTGAGAGAATATCGCCGCTGCGCGTGACCTCGAAGAAAGCAGGGCTGAGTTTAAGGATATGCGCATATATGGCGCGGCGAAGATCGGCGACCACGCGTTCGCCCAGCCATGTCACCAGCGAATAACGGCTGTAGGTGGCTATCGCCAGAATGACGATAGCGCCAAGCAACCGGAACAAAGTGTGATCCAGCATATGGGGGTCGTTGGCGACAAAGCCGCGATCGATGACATAGCGCAGGCCGCCGACAATGCTCAGGACCGTCACGCCTGCTACCAGCAGGGCAATCCCCGCACCGCAGATAGCCAGTTTATAAGGGGCCAAATAGGGTCCGATCAGGCGCAGGGACTTAAAACCTGAGGATTTCAGGTCTGCATCGCGATTGGCTAGGTCGGCAAGGGACATCAAAAACCTCGGCTAATGCATTGAATTTTCACAAGAAGCCATACCCATTCCTGGGCCGCAAGAGGGGTTTATCCTTGGGCGGTTTTGCAATAAAAAACAAGTTATTTCATCAGGTTAGACAAAAGCATCATGGCTTTTTCTTTATCTGCTGGACAGAGCCAGCGCCACAGAATAGAGAGGAGCGTTCAAGGGCGTGGCCGATTCCAGAGGCCCGCCCTTCTCGATAACCAACAGAGGCTTGGAGACTATGAGCGATATTGCTGAACGTGTGAAGAAGATCGTTGTGGAACATCTCGGCGTCGATGCGGCCAAGGTTACCGACAATGCCAGTTTCATTGACGATCTGGGCGCCGACAGCCTGGATACGGTCGAACTCGTCATGGCCTTCGAAGAGGAGTTTGGCGTTGAAATCCCCGATGACGCGGCTGAAAAGATCGTCACCGTCAAGGATGCGGTCGATTACATCAATCAGAAAAAAGCGGCAGCCTGAGCCGCTTGGCCTCCTGCCTTTAAATCCGGAATCTTGATATGCGCCGTGTTGTCGTTACAGGGATGGGCATGGTGTCGCCCCTCGGTGTCGGAGTTGACGTCAATTGGCGACGTCTGACGGCGGGCGAAAGCGGCATCGGCCGTATTACCTATTTCGATCCGGCGGCCTTTCCGTGCCAGGTGGCGGGACAGGTGCCTAGAGGCGATACGCCGGACACCCTTAATCTCGACCGCTATATCGAACCCAAAGAACAAAAGAAAATGGATACCTTCATCCATTACGCCATTGCCGCCGCGCATGAGGCAGTGAAGGACAGCGGTTATGTTCCGGTGAATGACGAAGCGCGCGAACGCACCGGCGTGCTGATCGGCTCTGGCATCGGCGGCCTGAATGAGATTTACGAAACCTCCATCGTTCTGCACGAAAAAGGCCCGCGCCGCGTTTCGCCTTTCTTTATCCCGCGCTGCCTGATCAATCTGGCTTCGGGGCAGGTGTCCATCATTCACGGGTATCGCGGACCCAATCATTCGGTCGTGACCGCCTGCGCCACGGGCGCGCACGCCATCGGCGACGCGGCGCGGCTGATTATGCTGGGCGATGCCGATGTGATGGTGGCCGGCGGCGCGGAAGCGGCAGTCTGCCAGATCGGTATTGCCGGTTTCTGCGCCCTGCGGGCGCTTTCGACCTCTTTCAACGATACACCTACCAAAGCTTCCCGCCCCTACGACAAGGATCGCGACGGTTTTGTCATGGGTGACGGCGCAGGCGTCGTTATCCTCGAAGAATACGAACATGCCAAAAAACGCGGCGCGAAGATTTATGCCGAACTGGTCGGATATGGCTTGTCAGGCGATGCCTATCACATGACGGCCCCTGCGGAGGACGGGAGCGGCGGTTATCGCGCCATGAAAATGGCCATGGCCCGCGCCAACATGCAGCCCTACCAGATCGATTATATCAATGCCCACGGCACCTCGACGCCGATGGGTGACGAGATCGAAGTTAAATCCGTCAAGCGCCTGCTGGGCGATGCCGCCGGCAAGGTTCTGATGTCATCGACCAAGTCGGCTATCGGCCATTTGCTGGGCGCCGCCGGTGCGGTGGAAGCCATCTATTCGATCAAGGCGATGGAAACCGATATCGCGCCGCCGACGCTCAATCTCGACAATCCGTCGGAAGGCGTCAGCGGCATCGATCTCGTTCCACACGTCGCGAAGCAAAAGAAAATCGACGTCGTCTTGTCGAACTCATTCGGCTTCGGCGGCACCAATGCGTGCCTGATTTTCAAAGCCATATAGCTTTATCAATACCGGCTGTGATAGCCGCCGTCGTTAGGGTAGCTGTCGCCATTCGGATAGCCGTTGTTATCGTAATAGCGGTCGTTATCATAAGAGCGGCCGTTATCGTAATAATGATCGTCATATCTGTCGTGATAACGGGTGTCATATTGACCGTCACGGTCGTCGCGTTGCTTTTGCATGTCGGCACGGCAACTGTCGCCCTTGATGCCGTCCTGGCATTCGTGGGCGCAATTTGTCATGCAGATGAAGCCGGGATCGCGGTCATTTTCGCAGCCTGCGAGCAGAAGCAGGGCGGCGCAAATTGGCAAGTATTTGAGCATAGGTTTCTCCTTGGTTGTCTCGTTACAGCATGAACTGTTCGCGGACGATCCTCTCGCCGAGATGCTGTTCGGGATCGAACAGCAGCGTAAGGGATTTTTTGCGGTCAAGCCGGATTATGGCCGACACGGCGTTGTGGATCAAAGAGGCTCCGGCTTCGATCCGCACGGGGCGTTTCGATGTTTCCAGAACTTCGATATCGATAACGGAATCTTGCGGGAGCACGGCGTAAGACCAGCGCCGCGGGCGGTAACCGCTGATTGCCGTCATCACCAGGGTGTTGGCGTCTAGCGGCATGATCGGGCCCCCACACGAATGGTTATAAGCCGTGCTTCCCGCGGGCGTCGAAACCAGAATTCCATCGCCACTATATTGTGCAATACGTTCGACACCATCGACACTGATGCGAAGCCGCGCCGATTGCGCCGTTTCCCGTACGATAGAGACTTCATTGATAGCCCGCGCCGTTTCTTTCTTGCCGTTCGCTGCCACTGCTTCGAGGTACAGTGGATGTAAAACGACCTTCTGTGCGTTATCCAATCGGTCGGATAAGTTTTCAATGTGGTAGTCGTTGCAGAGGAAGCCGATGGATTCCGTCCGGCGCAGGGCGAACACGGGTTTATCCATATCTATGACGTCATACAGCGTTTTCAGGACTTGCCCGTCGCCGCCGAGGGCGACGACGACATCGGCGTTTTTAAGATCGCTTTGCCCGTACCGATTCGTTAACGCTGTGAGGGCCTGCTGGGCAAAAGAATTATGCGCGGCGGTAAAGAAAATTTTCATGCGATTGGCACCTGAAACTGCATTTGTTAAGCGTCCTTTAAGGATTGTTGCGCAATTGTAAACGGCTAGCAGATTACATTCAATTCTTTCCCTTTTGCTCCGTGATTGTCGAGCAAATGGACGTGTTTGGGGGCAATCACCCATGCAGATAGACATGCGCGTTTTAGAGCTTTTATCCTCCAAGCTCTGCCACGACCTCGTCAGTCCGGTCAGCGCCATTAACAACGGCGTCGAACTGATCGAGGATATCGGCGGCTCGGTCGTCGAGGAGGCGATGAAGCTGATCGGCGACAGTGCCGCGCACGCTTCGCGCCGCTTGCGGCTGTTCCGCATGGCCTATGGGCGCGCCGGGAGCGAAGATCAACTGGCTATCAAGGATGTCCGGCAAGTCGCCGAGCAATATATGGGGGGCGGCAAAGTGACGCTGGCATGGACTGACGGCCAGCCGGGGGAAGCCGTGGCGATGCAGCTTGGTTACCTGAAGGTCGTTCTCAACCTGATTATTCTGGCGGAAGAAGTTCTGCCTTACGGCGGCGCCGTGACTTTGCGCGGGGCGACCGAGGGAATGGTGGAAGGCTGCCGGTTCGAAATCGTCGGACGCGGCGCGCAATTGACGCCGCAGCTTCAGGCTGCGCTGGATGGCTCGGCTCCGATCGAGGAACTGACGCCGCGGAGCATCCAGTCCTACATCACCGGAAAATTCGCCGCGCATTTCAATCTGAAACTAAAATTCGACCAGTCGAATCCCGACCGGCTGGATTTGACTCTTTACGGCGCAGAAGTTCTAGCGGCGGCTTAAACGTGAAAAATTTGTCATCCCGGCGAAGGCCGGGATCCAGTAAGTCTCACGGAAAATACTGAAGCAGACAAAGCGGCAAACACCGGGCTAACGGCCTTAGATAGAAAGTTTATGCTGATAGGATGACTGGGCCCCGGCCTTCGCCGGGGTGACGCTAGTGTTTTTCAAGCCGCAATACCCATCTCCACCGGCAGTGACCCCGGCAATCCCCATTCGGCCCATGAGCCGTCATAGACGGCCGCGTTTTTATATCCCGCCAGATAAAGCCCCAGCGCGAGAACGCATGCCGTGACGCCGGAGCCGCAGGATGTGATGATAGGCCGGTCGAGATCGACGCCTGCTTTCTCAAAAATCCCGCGAATATCGGCAGGCGATTTCATTACTCCGGCGGCATCGACAAGAGATGTGTGATCGACATTCCGGCTGTGGGGGATATGGCCTTGTCGTAAACCCGGGCGCGGTTCCGGCGCTTCGCCGGTAAAGCGGGCCTGAGCCCGCGCATCCACAACTTGCTCGCGCTTGGCATCGATGTTCGAAAGCATCTGGTCGCGATAGCGCACCAGCGCGGGGTTGAAGGTGGCGACGAAATTGCCTCGGGAAATGGAAGGCATCTGGTTGGTCACAGGCTTGCCTTCCGCTTTCCATTTGCGCAAACCGCCGTCGAGAACGGAGACTTTGTCATGCCCGAAGGCGCGCAACGTCCACCAGACCCGCGCCGCGCCCATGACGCCATTCGCGTTGTACAGAACTATGTGGTCGCCGTTGCTGATCCCCAGTTTTGATACGGCGGCGGAAAACGCCTCGGCGCTTGGCAGCATATGGGGAAGGGACGTTGATGTGTCGGCAATTTCATCGATGGGAAAGAATGCCGTGCCCGCGATATGTTCGGCTGCATAGGCTTCGGCGGCGGTCGGGGTCACGCCCGGCATTTTGAAGCTGGCATCGATAACGCGAATATCGGGATCGTGAAGATGTTCGGCCAGCCACCCGGTGGATATCAGCGGATCAGCCACTTAACGACCGTCATTCCGGAAAATTTTCTTTTCTCCTCGCGTAAGCGGGGAGAAAGAAAATTGATCCGGAATCCGATTTGATTTTTCCATTATCGGCGTAAAACCAAATCGGATTCCGCATCTCCGCATCCGCCTCGCGCCGGATGCTTCGTGCGGAATGACGCCATAACTTATAGGTTGATTCATGCAGACCCTAAGCGGTCTTGGCTGCCGTGGCTGCGGGGCGGGCGTTTTCGGCGCCGGCAGGATCGCGCAGAACGTAGCCGCGGCCCCAGACGGTTTCAATGTAGTTATCGCCGCCGGCAGCGGTTGCCAGCTTCTTGCGCAGCTTGCAGACGAATACGTCGATGATCTTCAGTTCCGGCTCGTCCATGCCGCCATAGAGGTGGATCAGGAACATTTCCTTGGTAAGGGTCGTGCCCTTGCGGAGCGAGAGCAGTTCAAGGATGCCGTATTC